>JAAZFC010000088.1 GCA_012511955.1 Fibrobacter sp.
CCCCAATACATCAGAAAACTTATAAATAAAAAGAAAGTGATAGCTATTTTAGTTGACCAAAACCATCGCAAAACAAAACCCCCTGCATTTAAAACCCAACTTTTCAACAAAAATGTTGAACTATCACCTTGGGCTCCCTGGCTCCAAAAAAACTGCATTAAACATAAATTTTATGCCGCGCGCATGATTAAAAAACCAAAAGGCATTTTTGAATTCGATCTTGTGGAACTTACAGATCCCATGAAAGAATTTGGACCTTGGCTAGAAAAAGAAATCATCGCTTATCCAGAACAGTGGTCTAATTGGACCCACAAAATCTTTAAATCCACTTACCCAGAAATTTACACTTAGTTTTGCCTTTCTTTTTTCGAATCTTCTATATATACTGAAGTTTGGGCGAAAGGAATCTTAATCCCCTGTTCATCAAAAACTTTTTTCACAAAACCTAAATAATTTCTTCCCACTTCCATGTGGGCGCCTGGAATAGTTTTTATGCGACCTTTAATCACATAAGCAGAATCGGTAAACTGATCCACCCCAAAAATCTCTAAAGGAGCGATTATTTTTGCACGTAAATGAGGCTCTTTTCTAAGCAACTCTCCTGCATCAAACAAAGCTTTAATAACATCTTCAGTGTCATTTTTATAATCCACTCTAATATCAAACACATAACCAGACCAGCCATAGGACATATTCGAAACTTTATCTATGCCACCATTAGGCAATATATGCAAAATACCCCGCACATCCCGTACTGAAGTGGTGCGCATACTGATCCTCTCTACCACTCCCATAACTTCACCCACCATCAAAGTATCACCCACTCGCACTTGATTTTCTAAAATAAGGAACAAACCAGAAATCACATCGCGGACTAAGTTTTGCGCACCAAAACCCAAGGCTAAGGAAAGCACCCCCGCTGAGGCTAAAAAAGGAGCTATATCAAAACCAATATTTTTCAACATCATCAACCCTATGGTCACCCAAATTATCACCAAAACAGTTTGTCGCAACAAACGCATCAAAGTATTAGTTCTCTTGATTTCTTCCCCATTAACCATTCTTGCCGTTAATTTAGACTCTGTTTTCTTTAAAATTGCATTTATTAATCTAAACACAATCCACGCACCAATAATCAACCCAAGGCTTCTAACCAACAGCAGCAAAAAGGACTCTAATGGTATCTTATTTAATATTTCAGTCAGTTTTTCCAAAAAACACTCTTTCTTTTATAATTTTCTTCACATAATATAGCTATGTTTCACGTGAAACCATGAACAGATTAAAACAAAAAAAACAACTTTTGAAAAACAAGCTGATAACATTAGATGACAATCAGACAGAAACCCTGTTTAAGTTTGAAGAGTTAATAAAAAACTACAACAAAAAAACCAATCTTATTAGCTACAATGACTTGGATAAAATTTGGGAAAGACATTTTTTAGACAGCCTCGAAATACTTAAGGTTTTAAGCAAAGCGAATGTTTCACATGAAACATTTAAAGAAACAAAGTGGGCAGACATGGGTTCTGGAGCAGGATTTCCCGTTATTCCTTTGTGCATCGCCTTACCAAACATCAATTTTTGTGCCATTGAAGTTAGACTAAAAAGAGCAACATTTTTGAAGGTAGCAAAAAAAGAACTTAATTTGTCTAACTTAAAAATCGTACAAAAACGCATAGAAAGTTGCAAAATTAATAATTTTGATGTGGTAACTAGCAGAGCTTTAGGGAGTGCGGATGAAGATTGGTTTTTAGCAAAAAACTTACTCAAAAAGGCAGGAGTTTTTATAACTTTGAAAAAAGCTAATCATTTTTTAGAAGAAACTGCGCTTTGGGAAAGACACCAATACAGTTTGGATTCTGAAAAAGAAGAGTTTTGCGTTTTGTTAAGATGGAGCTGATATGGCAAATGTTATAGTTATATCCAACCAAAAAGGTGGAGTTGGAAAAACCACAACCGCTGTGAATCTTTCTGCGAGTATAGCAGCAATGGAGAAGAAAGTTTTGCTAGTGGATTTAGATCCCCAAGGAAATGCTTCCCAAGGCGTGGGCTACTATGAAGTACAGGACGAAGATATTTACGAAGTTTTGGAAATGGCGAAAAACAATGACAGTATTAAACCAGAAGAACTCAAGGGTATTATTAAGCCTACCAGTTTAAAGTTCCTCAACGTTATCCCTTCTAGCTCTAGCTTGGCAGCTATTGAAATGTCCTTAGTAGGAGAAGAACACCGAGAATACAGGCTGCGCAATGCGATCAGTGGATTAAGAAAACAATATGAATACATAATTATTGACTCTCCCCCCTCTTTAAACCTTTTAACTTTGAATGCATTAACAGCGGCAGATTTAGTGATAATACCAGTTCAATGTGAGTATTACGCTTTACAGGGTTTAGCTGAACTTTTTACCACCATTAGATTAGTACAAAAAAACTTTAATCCTGACTTAGAGATAGCTGGCGCCCTGTTAACAATGTACGATTCTCGTTTAAAACTCTCAAAAATGGTGGCTGACGATGTTAAATCATGCTTTAGTGATACAACTTTTGAAACTATTATTCCCAGAAATGTAATATTAGGCGAAGCTCCATCTTATGGCAAACCAGCTATACTTTACGATGTACAAAGCACAGGAGCTCAAGCTTATATGAACTTAGCTAAAGAACTAATTAATAACGGTAACTAAAATGGGTAAAAAAGCACTAGGAAGATCATTGCACGCAGTTTTTGGAGATAGCACTCTTGCTCATCTTTCTAAGGATTCTGCAGATAATTCTGTTATTGAAGAAATTAATTTAAAGCTTATTGAAGCTAACCCCTTTCAACCTAGAACAGTTTTTAACGAATCTGAACTAGCTGAGCTAGCTGAAACTATTAAAGAGCACGGATTAATTCAACCTATCACAGTGCGCAAACATAAAGGTAAATTTCAGATAATTTCAGGCGAAAGAAGAATGCGCGCTACTGCTTTAGCAGGTATTAAAAAGATTGAAGCTAGGGTAATAGATAAACTATCTGATAAAACTATGATGGAATGGGCTATCATAGAGAATATTCAAAGAGTAGATTTAAACCCTATAGAAGTTGCCAAATCCTATGAACAGCTAATAGAAAATCACGGATATACACACAATGATCTAGCAGAGCGTTTAGGAAAGTCTCGTTCAGCCATCACTAACTCTCTTAGATTATTAAAACTTCCCGAAAAAGTTTTGCTTTGGATCAAAGAAGGAAAGCTTTCTGCAGGACACGCAAGGGCTTTATTGGGTGCAAACATTAAAGACCCGGAGAAAAAAGCTCGCAAAATAATTGAAGATGGTTTAAATGTTAGAGAAGTAGAAAAAGCTGCTCAAGCTAAAAAAAGCAAAAGAAGCAAACCCATAGCCCCCAATATGCAAGAACTTATAAATGAACTTCAATACGCCCTAGGAACTAGAGTTAAAATTGTTGAGCAAAATAGTGGTAAAGGACAAATAATTCTTGAATTTATGGACGGCAAAGATTTAAATCGCTTAAGTGATGCATTAAGATCTATACAGGTTTAAAATGAATTTCAAAAAAATAAGCAAAAAATTTAAAGAGATTAAAGGGAATTATTATACTATACAAATTGTCCCAGAAAACTCATCACATGTTCGCACCTTAAGAATAAGTCACATATACATAAAATTAATGATTTGGTTCTTAATTGTAATTCTGATTTTCTCAGGAATTATTATGTGGAAATTTACCGAAATTAATGCGGTGATGCTCACTTCCAAATATCTAAAAAACACTAATGAACAACTTGAAGAAAGACATTTGGAATATGAAATGGCATTTGCTGAACTTGACTCCATATACTCCATGGAAAGGCAAATTCAAAATATATTACAAACTTATTATTCCAACGATTCTGGAGTTATATCCTCGATTTTAGATAGTAATAGATTCAATAGAATTTCAGCAATAAAAACTAAATTCGACAAGGATCGCATATATGATTATAGTATGTACAATAATCAAAATTTGAATTCTTATCCAAATATTTTACCTGTTATAGGCACCATTACCAAAAGGTTTGAACTTAATGGAAGCCACAAAGGCATGGACTTTTCAGGCAAAGAAGGTACTCAAATTCGCTCTACCGCTGCGGGTACCATAAAGAAATGCGTTTTTATAGATAAGCTTACTAAAGCAGAAGCTATGATTGACTCCATAACTTCAGCAGGTAACACCATAGTAATTGAACACAAGTACAATGATACTGTATTTACCACGGTATACTCTCACTTAAAAGACATATTAGTTAAAGAAGGCAAATATGTTAGTAAAGGTGAAATAATAGGAACCATGGGAAATACTGGTAATAGCAATAAAGCACACTTACACTACGAAATCAAAGTGAATGGAAAACATGTTAATCCGGAAAAATACTTCAACCACTAAAGAGGACAAAATGAGCAAACACCAAAACTCAGGACAAATAACCACACTCAGTGTTGGAACAATAATAACTGGTGATATCGTTGTTGAAAACGATATTCGTATCGCTGGAACAGTTAAAGGTAAAATAACTACTGTCGCACACCTAATTTTAGAACAAACAGGAAAAATTGAAGGTGAAATAAAAGCTAAAAGAGCCACTCTTGCAGGTAGAGTTGAAGGTAACATTGAAGTGGAGGAAACTTTAATTTTAGAATCTAAAGCTAGCTTAAGTGGAGATTTAAAAACTAGGTTATTGACCATAGAGGAAGGTGCTTATTTTAATGGCAATAGCGCCACCAACTCTAAAATAGAAAACAAAAAAATTCCTAATAGCCTATAGGTTTAAAATAGACAAAAGAGATAAATCATGGTTAAAACACCTCTGGCTAGGGTGGTTTATAGCTGTTGCATTAAGCAGTTTATCGCTTCTTGGAATATGGTTAGATGCTAAATTTAACACCTCACCCTTATTTATTGTTTGTGGGGTATTTTTAGCTATGTTAATCATCGCACTAGAACTAAAAAGAATATGGCAAAAATTATGATAATAAAAGATCAAGCTCTAAAATCATACTTGAAATTAGCACTCCCTGGAGCTATATTAATTTACTTAATAAGCTTTTGTATAGAAAATTTTACAAAACTTAAAGTTGGCTCAATTTGGATTCTAGGATTCACATTTATTCAAATAATCTCCGTAGTTATGCCTGTTATAACGAGATTAGACAAAAATAAATTTGATGTAATAAAAGTTTTTGTTGCCAGTTTAGTGGTTAGAATCGTACTTTTACCGATTTTTTTAATTTTTCCTGTGGTTTTTAAATCCGTAGAGCTTATATTATTTATGATTTCCCTTGCAATAGCTTATACAGTTATGCAAATTTTAGAAATCAGATGGTTATTTATACAAATAGGAAAACAAGGTGAAAATAATAATTCTAACAATTCTACTAGCCCTTAGCTCCATAAGCGCTGAACAAGATTTTGCAGAATTTATAAATCACCATGTTACTAATACCGAGCAATGGTCCATAGGGTCTCTAAGTTTAGACTTATCAAAATTTCAGCTAGTTTATAAAGGAATTCATTTTGGTCCAACATTAGATGTCATGATGTTATTTATTGCTGGACTTTTAGCATTTTTTAGTTTAAAAGCTGCGGCTAAAAGAAAAAATGACCAACCCACATCGAAATGGGGTCAAGCCATTGAAGTAGTAATAGACTTTTTAAAGCAGGATTTTATCCTGCCTTTTATGGGCGAAAAAGAAGCCAAAAAATGGACACCTTTTTTGCTTTCGGTGTTTTTCTTTTTACTCTTCTTAAATCTTTTAAGTTTAATCCCGTATATGGGAGCACCCACTGGAAATATCAATTTCACCGCGGCCATGGCCATTATGGTTTTCTTGGTATTTAATATTGCAGGTATGAAAGCCAATGGTCCTTTCAATTATGTAAAGGGTTTAGTTCCTGCAGGAACACCTGCTCCGATATTGGTTATCCTGTTTCCCATTGAAGTTTTAGGTTTGCTCACAAAAACCGTTGCCCTGGCTATTCGTTTATTTGCAAACTTAGCCGCCGGTCATTTTGTGATTTTTTCTTTATTAGGACTTATAGTTTTATTTAAAAAGCTTGCCTTAGCTCCAGCCTTTGTGGGTTTTGCTTTGGCTATATATTTATTAGAGATATTAGTTTCTTTCTTACAAGCTTATGTTTTCACCCTACTCACCACTTTATTTATAAGCGGTGCAGTGCAACAAGATCATTAACAAGGAGTACATTATGGACGCAAATAGCTTAGGTTTACTCAGTGCTGGAATCGGTGCTGGATTAGCTGTTATCGGAGCTGCTTTAGGTATTGGTAAACTAGCTGCTTCGGCTATGGACGGAATTGCCAGACAACCTGAAGCTGCGGGTTCAATCCGCGGTGCTATGTTACTTGCTGCAGCTTTAATTGAAGGTGTAGCCCTTTTTGGCGAAGTAATTTGCATTATTCTCGCTACTAAATAAACATTTAACCCAGAGTTAATATGCACGAAAATTCATCCCCTAATACAGTGGAGTCTGTGGGTCATGCGCCCGAAGCCCGAGAATTTGCATTATTGCAATTCGATCCAGGTGTAGGAATTTGGACTCTTATTACCTTTGGGCTACTTGTTCTTCTATTGCGCAAATTTGCATGGAAACCAATTTTGGGATCCATGGATGCACGAGAAAAGAAGATCAAAGATTCAATTGATAACGCTGAAAGACTAAAAAAAGCCACTGAAGAACAAAGCATTAAACAAAAAGAGATGCTAGAACAAACGAGAATTGAAGCAGCTGAAATTATTTCGGAGGCTCGTAAAACAGCTGAAGAATTAAAAGATAATGTTATAAATTCGGCTAAAGAAGAAAAGGCTAAAATTTTAGATTCAGCAAACAAAGATATTAATCAACTTACCCAACAAGCTAAAAATGAGCTAAGGGACTTTGTGGGAGAAATTGCCATTGGAGCCGCTGAAAAGATTATCAGAAAAAGCTTAGATGACAAAGTTTCGCAAAAAATTGTTGATGAATATATAGAGGAGATTGAGGTTTAATGAAAAATCCTGCTCTAGCAAATAGGTATGCACAAACACTTTTGAAATTTGATACCAAAGGTAAGTCCTTTGAGAATTCAAAAGTGTTAAGTGATATTTTACAAAAAAAAGAAATCTCTGTTTTGTTGAAAAACCCCAGAATTTCTCCTGAAGATAAAATAAACGCAATCATAAAAGCCTTACCATACTTGAACGAGCATTTCAAAACTTTCTTAAATCTAATAGCCAAAAAGAAAAGACTTGGTATTTTAGAAGATATTGTAAAAGCATATATTGAGTTATATGAAAATAAAAAGGGAATTAAAAGAGGAACTCTCACCTCAGCTATTCCTTTAACAGATGAACAAAAAAATAAAATTAAACAAAAGTTTAAAAATAAAACGGGAATGGAATATTATTTTGAAGAAGTTTTAGAGCCAGAGATTATCGGAGGTTTAAAAATACAAATTGACGATACTGCCTATGATTGGACTCTGAAATCACAACTAAATTCACTTCACAAAAGATTTTCTTCCAGGGCAGGCTAAAATATGAGTATTCAAATAAAACCTGATGAAGTATCAGCAATTTTACTTAAAGAATTACAAGCAGCAGACAATACTGGTGACATACAGGAAACTGGTACGGTATTGCAAGTAGGCGATGGAATATGCAGAGCTTATGGCTTATCAAAAGTAATGGCCGGCGAACTAGTTTCTTTCCCAGATCATCCAGGTTTAAATGGTTTAGTACTTAACTTGGAAAGCGATAATGTGGGAATCGCACTAATGGGTGCCACTGATAAAATTAAAGAAGGTGATACTGTTTTACGCACGGGTAGAATTGCATCGGTTAAAGTTGGAGAAGCTACTAATGGAAGAGTTTTGGATGCTCTGGGTAACCCCATTGATGGTGGTGGTCCCATAGATTCAGATTTAGAGTTGCCCATTGAAGTAAAAGCGCCCGGAATTTTAGATAGACAAGATGTTTGTGAACCTCTTTATACTGGCATAAAATCCATAGATGCTATGTTCCCCATTGGTAAAGGACAACGGGAATTAATTATTGGCGACCGCAAAACTGGGAAAACTTCCATTGCCGTAGATACTATCATTAACCAAAAAGGCAAAGGGGTTAATTGTATTTATGTGGGTATTGGTCAAAAAGCTTCCACCATTGCCGCCTTAGTAGAAAAACTTAAAGAATTTGGTGCCATGGAATATACCACCATTATCGCTGCTAACGCGTCGGATCCAGCATCTATGCAGTTTTTAGCTCCTTATACTGGAGTAACTATTGGAGAGTATTATAGAGATAACGGCAAACATTCCTTGCTTGTTTACGACGATCTAAGTAAACAAGCCCAAGCTTATAGACAACTTTCATTACTTTTGCGCAGACCTCCAGGAAGGGAAGCTTTCCCTGGCGATGTATTTTACTTGCACAGCCGACTTTTGGAAAGAGCTGCTAAAATGAGTGAAGAAAAAGGTGGGGGATCTCTAACTGCTTTACCTATTATTGAAACCCAAGCTGGAGACATTTCTGCATATATACCCACTAATGTAATTTCTATTTCTGATGGACAAATATTTTTAGAAACTAACTTATTTAATTCGGGAATTAGACCAGCGGTTAATGTGGGATTATCCGTTTCACGAGTGGGTGGCGAAGCGCAAATAAGAGCTACAAAACAAGTGGCTGGAAGGTTAAAATTAACTTTAGGTCAGTATAGAGAAATGGCTGCTTTTTCACAATTTGCCTCTGATTTAGATGAAGCCACCCGCAAACAATTAGCCATGGGTGAAAGACTCACGGAAATTTTAAAACAGAAAGAACTGAACCCCTACCCTATTAGTCATACCATATTCATAATTTTCGCTGGAGTTAATGGATTTTTAGATGATATTGAAATGGCTTCCATTGGCAAATTTGAATTAGAATTTATAGAATGGGTAGAAAGTAAATATCCTGAAATTTCAGCAACCACAGATAAAGAAGAGCAAATATCGCCAGAAACAGATAAAGCTCTAAAAAATGCTTTAGAAGAATTTAAAAAGATATTTGTGGCATAGAGGAAAGAAATGGCTTCCATTAAAGAACTAAAACTTAAAGTTAACAGTTTACAAAACACTAATAGAATTACTAGTGCAATGAAAATGGTGTCTTCTTCTAAATTACGCCGTTCTCAAGAAGCCATGCTAAACTATGAAAATTATGCTCAGTCTTTAACTGATATAATCAATCAAACTTTAAAATCCTGTGAAGATATGCAGATTGATCTTCAAGAAGAAAGAGAAATTAAAAAAATTAGATTGTTAATTATAAGCTCGGACAAAGGGTTATGTGGAGCTTTTAACAATGCTTTAAACCGCTATGGCGATAAATTAATACAAGATAATTGGAGTGATATACAGGTAGAAGTTGAAACTTTAGGTAGAAAAACCCACACTTTTTTCCGTAAAAAATTCCCGGAGCAAGAAGTCATAAATTACGATGGACTTTCTGCAAAACCTGAATACGCAGAAATTATACCCATAGTAGATAAATGCATAAATGATTTTAAAAAAGGCGATATTGATGCTGTATATATTATATACAATCAATTTATTTCCATGATTAATCAAAAACCCACAAACTTGCAACTTTTACCATTAAAATTTGAAGACTTCGAGGAAGCGGAAAAGTCCATTCTTTTTGAACCAGAAGCTAAAATTCTCTTAGAAAAACTTATACCGAAATATTTGAGTTCTATTTTATTTAACAGTTTATTAGAAAATCAGATGGGTGAACATGTTGCGCGTATGACGGCCATGGAAAATGCCACAAATAATTCACAAGATTTAATAGATCGCTATACACTTTTAATGAATAGAGCCCGCCAATCTGCAATAACCACGGAATTAACAGAAATTGTAGCTGGAGCCGAATCACTGGAAGGCTAGGCACAGGAGATAAAAACATGTCAACAAATAAAACTGGAAATATTACCCAAGTATTAGGACCTGTAGTAGATGTTCTTTTTGATCATGGGGAACTCCCGGAAATTCTTACAGCATTAAAGGTTAGCAACCCTGCCATTAGCGATGAAGAACACAATTTAGTTTTAGAAGTGGCTCAACACTTAGGCGAAAATACTGTGCGTACCATTGCTATGGATACCACAGACGGCTTAATGCGCGGTATGGAAGTTTTAAACACTGGCGAAGCTATGCAAGTTCCTGTGGGTCAAGGTACCTTAGGTAGAATTTTAAATGTTAATGGTGAAGCCATTGACGATCAAGGTCCTATTAAAGCTGAAGAAAAATGGCCCATCCATAGAGCTCCTCCCAAATTTCAGGAATTTAATACAGCATCTGAAATTCTTATTACTGGTATCAAGGTTATAGATTTATTAGCACCATATTCCAAAGGTGGAAAAATCGGATTATTTGGCGGTGCTGGTGTGGGAAAAACCGTCTTAATTATGGAGTTAATCAATAATGTTGCCAAACAACACGGTGGTTTTTCCGTTTTTGCTGGAGTAGGTGAAAGAACCCGAGAAGGAACAGCGCATTATGGCGAAATGAAAGAATCAAACGTTATTGATAAAACATCCTTAGTTTTTGGACAAATGAATGAACCACCTGGAGCCAGAGCTAGAGTTGCTTTAACAGCGCTTACCATAGCAGAGTATTTCCGGGATGAAGAAAAAAGAGATGTATTATTATTTGTGGATAATATTTTCCGTTTTACCCAAGCCGGTTCAGAAGTTTCAGCTCTTTTAGGACGCATACCTTCTGCGGTGGGTTATCAGCCAACATTAGGTGTTGAAATGGGTGAATTACAAGAACGCATTGCCTCAACAGTTAATGGTTCAATTACATCTATACAAGCGATTTATGTCCCTGCTGATGACTATACTGACCCAGCACCTGCTACTACATTTAGTCACTTAGATGCCACTACTAACCTAAGCCGGGCCCTTACGGATTTGGGAATTTATCCTGCAGTGGATCCATTAGACTCAACCTCTACAATTTTAACTCCAGATATTGTAGGTGATGAACATTATGAAACTGCCAGAGCTGTGCAAGAGATTTTGCAGAAATACAAAGATTTACAAGATATTATCGCAATTATGGGCATGGATGAACTTTCTGATGAAGATAGAACCACAGTTTTCCGCGCCAGGAAAATAGAAAAATTTCTTTCCCAACCTTTTGGAGTTGCGGAAACTTTTACTGGCATGGAAGGTAGATATGTGGAATTAGAAGATACAGTAAGATCTTTTAAAGAAATTTTATCTGGTATTCATGATGATATTCCTGAACAGCATTTTTATATGAAAGGATCCATTGACGAAGTTTTAGAAGATTACAAAAATTCTTAGGTTTAGTATGCGTTTAAAAATTTTAACACCCAATTCTACTGTTTTGGAACAATCTTGTAACCAAGTTATTGTGGATGCAGTTAATGGCAAAATGGGGATTTTAAAAAATCACTGTGCTTTAACCACAATCTTAGAAAAAGGTGAAATTCGCATTCAAAGTAATAATGAATGGAAAAGCATCGAAGCTAATTCTGGATTACTAAAAATTGAAAATAATGAAATTTTAATATTGTTAGAAAACTAATTTTCTATGTAATGTTTAAAATGATTAATCCCTAATACATAGGGTTTATTTTCTAAAGAACTAAAATATATACCCATGGTTTCACTTGGTAAATGTAATACTAAATATTGTCCACCATAACCAATTGCAGATACATAATTTTCAGAGGGAATCCACCATTGCAAGGCATATTTTCCGTAATTAACATATCCTTTATGTTTTGCTGTTAACATAAAATCTATCCAAGGAGCAGGAACTAAAGTTCTTGTTTTATGAATTCCTTGATTTAAAATTAAATGACCTATTTTAGCTAAAATATAAGGTTTTGCTTTTATTCCCTGGCCACCTACAACTATATTTTGAGGAGATTTTTCCCAACTTAAATCCGCTATGTTTATTTCTAAAGGATTAAAAAATTCTCTTTGAAACCAAGATAATCCCAACTCTCTCCATTTAATTCCAGAACGATGAGTCAACAAATCAAATAAATTAATTTTTCCCCAATATGATAAATCTTCTTTTAATCCTAATGTGGGAAATATTTTACTCTGGATATTGTGTTGTGGATTTTTTTTAAACCATAAACCCAACAATAAAGAAACTATGCTTTTGGTTACAGAATAAATTTCATATTGTTTATTTGAATCCCCTTTCTCTAAAAAGAGTTCTTCGTTTTTATAAATAGCATGATAAAGAAAATTATTTGTCATTTTAAAAAATATATAAGAACCCTAAATTAAATATTTGTCCATATATTTTTAATTGGCCATAAGAATCTATAGGTAAAAAAGATTGACTGTATTTAAAATCTATAGCAAAAGACTCATGAAAATAGTACATCAATTTTGCTTGTATTTCAGCTTGAAAAGGACTAAAATCATCGTCACTAGCTGTCTTTTTTCCAG
>JAAZFC010000007.1 GCA_012511955.1 Fibrobacter sp.
GAAGATGAAAATAATGAAATGACAGATGGACATGGCTTTATAAGCCTAGAAGATGCTTCATTGATTCGCATTTACCAAGTAATGCGTCAAAATCAAGAAGGTCCTCCTAATGTCTCCACAGCTCGCTCTTATATAGAAAGCATGTTTTTAACCGATGTGCGCCGTTACGACTTAGGTGAAGTAGGTCGTTATCGTCTTAATGCGAAAATTTATTCTCCTTCAGGGATTGAAGAAAGGTTAATTAAGCCTGAAAGAGATGAAGAAGAGTGGGAAATTCCACCATCCTTAGATACAATGACTATGACAAAAGCAGACTTTTTGGCCATATTCTTGTACATGGTAGGGTTGTATAATGATGAAAATGAATATCATTTAGATGATATTGATCACCTTGGAAATAGAAGGGTTCGTTCCATTGGGGAACTACTAGCAACCCAACTTTCTACAGGTTTATCGCGCATGAGCCGAGTAGCTCGCGACAACTTATTAAGTGTAGAGGATGAAAAAACAGGTCCTCAAGACTTAGTGAATGTGCGTACAGTGAGTTCTGTGGTGGCGACATTCTTTGGTTCATCACAACTTTCGCAATTTATGGATCAAACTAACCCCTTGGCTGAGTTGACACATAAAAGAAGAATGTCTGCTTTAGGACCAGGTGGTTTGACTAGGGAAAGAGCAGGCTTTGAAGTGCGAGATGTTCACCATACTCATTATGGACGCTTGTGCCCCATTGAAACCCCTGAAGGTCCAAATATTGGCCTTATAAACTCTTTGGCCACATATACGGTTATTAATAATTTTGGTTTTATTGAGACGCCATACAGAATTGTTGGTTTGATTGAATATAAAGATCAAAAAGGTAAAAAGCATTGGTTTCCTGAGCATCATTGGTTCCACGACATTCATAAAGCTTTTGTGCGTGATATCAGTTTGCATCGCAAAGTTGATTTGTCTCAAAGCGAATATGATTGGACATTAAACCAACTCGATAAAACTCAGTCTGTTTTGTTTGAGTCTTTTGGCAATAAGATTTTTAAAGTTCCGCAAAATGATGACTTTGTCTTCATAAAAAATGGACAAGTCATAGAATCTGGTGATGTAAAAGCTGATTATGAATTGGTAGGAAAGACCATTGAAACTAGAGTTTCTGATTTTGTGATTTACATTACAGCTGATGAAGAAGACAAATACAGTGTTGCTCCAGCTTCTACTGAGATAGGTGAAGATGGATTCTTTGTGGAGTCTTTCGTTATTGTGCGTCAGGAAAGCGAGTTCCCTGCAATTAGTAATCCTAAGAAAGTTCCCATTGTTGATGCTGCAACTACAGAAAGGGTGCACTTAATTGATGTAGCTCCCATGCAAATTGTTTCGGTAGCTGCAGGCTTGATTCCGTTTTTAGAACATGATGATGCTAACCGCGCCTTGATGGGTTCTAATATGCAACGCCAAGCGGTTCCTTTGCTCAGAGCAGATTCTCCAATTGTGGGCACTGGCTTAGAAAGAAGAGCAGCCTTGGATTCAGGTACTGTAATTAGAGCTGAAAAATCAGGTGTAGTTAAATTTGCGGATTCAAATAAAATTGTGGTAGAGCACGAAGTAGAAGAAGACGAATTCGCCATTGTTCAAGATGATGGTGAAATTAACTATAAGTTGCGTAAATTTGAACGATCTAACCAAGACACATGCATTAACCAAAAGCCCATAGTTGAAGTAGGACAAGAAGTTAAAGCTGGTGATGTGTTAGCAGATGGAGCCTCCACAGATCAAGGTGAATTGGCTTTAGGTAAAAATGCACTTATTGGATTCTTGCCTTGGAATGGCTATAACTACGAAGATGCTATTATAATTTCCGAAGAATTAGCCGTAAATGATGTCTTTACTTCTATTCATATCGAAGAATTTGAAGTAGAAGTCAGGGAAACCAAGCGTGGAAGCGAAGAGTTAACACGCGAAGTACCTAATGTATCTGAAGAAGCTTTGGTTAATTTAGATGAGCATGGAATTGTTCGTGAAGGAGCCGAAGTAAAAGCTGGTGATATTTTAGTTGGTAAAATCACTCCTAAAGGTGAAAGCGTGCAGTCTCCAGAAGAAAGATTGTTGCTAGCTATTTTTGGTGAGAAAGCTGAAGATTCTAGAGATACTTCACTGAAAGTGCCTCCAGGAATCACTGGAGTTGTTGTTGAAACTCGTAGATTCAGCAAAAAAGGTAAGGATGATAAGTCCAAAAAGAAAGAAAAGAAAGAGATTGAGCAAATTAAGTCTAAATATCAGATAGAGATTAAAAAGCTACAAGACTTTAGAGATGAAAAACTAAAATCCTTGCTATTAGGAAAAACTTCTGGTCAAATAAAAAACAAAGAAACTGGACAAGTAATGTCTTTGGAAGGTCAGAAATTCACAGCAAAAAGCCTTAGGGGCATAGATTTCACAGAGGCTGATCTAGACTCTACTTTCTGTTCTGATGAAAAGCTTAATGAAAATGTGACTAACTTTATTGCTAAAGCCAATGCTTTGATTAATGAAAAAGCTGAAGAAATGACTGTAGAGTTAGATAAAATCATCAGAGGAGATGAACTTAAGCCTGGTGTGATAGAAATGGTTAAAGTATATGTAGCCAAGAAACGCAGGTTGAGTGTTGGTGATAAAATGGCTGGTAGGCATGGTAACAAAGGCGTAGTATCTAAAATAGTGCCCATCGAAGATATGCCTTACACCGAAGATGGTCGTCCTTTGCAGATTTTACTTAATCCCTTAGGAGTTCCTTCGCGAATGAATGTGGGGCAAGTCTTAGAGGTGCATTTAAGTTATGCTGCTAAAGCTCTTGGGTTTAAAGTTGCAACACCTGTTTTTGACGGTGCTTCTTTTGATCAAATAAAAGAAGAATTAGATAAAGCCGGTTTAGGGACTGATCCTGAGACAGGTGAGTTTACTGGCAAAACTAAACTATATGATGGTAAAACTGGAGAAGCTTTTTTGAATCCAGTAACCATAGGTTATATGTATATGTTGAAGTTAGGACACTTAGTGGATGATAAAATTCACGCTCGTTCTATTGGTCCATATTCTCTAGTAACCCAACAACCCTTAGGCGGAAAATCCCAGTTTGGTGGTCAACGTTTTGGTGAAATGGAAGTTTGGGCACTGGAGGCTTACGGTGCAGCCTATACTTTGCAAGAATTATTGACAGTGAAATCAGATGATGTTGTCGGTCGCTCCAATGTTTACGATGCCATCGTTAAAGGAAATAATACTCCTGAACCAGGCATTCCTGAGTCATTTAGAGTATTGATTCGTGAAATAAGAGCATTGGGATTAAACATTAAGTCTGCCAACGAGGAATAAGAAGATGGATAAAACTGTAGATCTTATTGAAAATAAGGGCGATATAACAATTCAATTGGCGTCTCCTGAAGTTATTCGCCAATGGTCTTATGGTGAAGTTGTAAAACCTGAAACCATAAATTATCGTTCATTTAAACCAGAAAAAGATGGTTTGTTTTGCGAACAAATTTTTGGACCAGTGAAAAACTGGGAGTGTAACTGCGGTAAATACAAAAAAGTACGCTTTAAAGGAATTGTTTGTGAAAGATGTAATGTTGAAGTAACTCATTCAACAGTACGTCGCGAAAGAATGGGGCATGTGGAGCTGGCAGTTCCTGTAGCACATATATGGTTTTTTCGCAGTCAACCTAATATTATAGGCTCACTCTTAGGCTTTGATTCAAAAAGCTTAGAAGCCATATTATATTATCAAAAATATGTAGTGTTTGACCCAGGAGATACAGCCTTAGAAGAAAAAGAGCTTATAGATGTTCCTCGCTACGATGATTTGTGGAAAGAAAATAGGCATTTCGATGCGAGAACAGGTGCACCAGCCATTCGACAACTTTTAGCTCGTCTTAATTTAGACGAACTTTCAGCAGAATTACGCGCTACTATTGAAGAATCGAGATCGAGAACAAGAAGAACTGATGCGTTAAAGAGACTGAAAATTGTTGAGTCTTTCCGCAAGTCTCCCAATAGACCTGAGTGGATGATTCTTGATGTTTTACCAGTAATTCCACCAGATTTAAGGCCTTTGGTGCCCTTAGAAGGTGGAAGGTTTGCAACTTCAGACTTAAATGAGTTGTATCAAAGAGTAATAAACAGAAATAATAGGCTTAAAAAACTTATTGATGTAAAAGCCCCAGAGGTTATTTTACGTAATGAAAAGCGTTTGTTGCAAGCAGCAGTAGATGATTTATTTGATAATAGTCGTCGTACAAATTTCCGTGGCACTAGAAATAATCGTCCCTTAAAATCTTTAAGTGGTTTGCTTAAAGGAAAGCAAGGTAGATTCCGCCAAAACTTACTTGGAAAGCGAGTGGATTATTCTGGTCGCTCTGTGATTGTGGTTGGCCCTGAATTGATGATGCATCAATGTGGACTTCCTAAGAGCATGGCGTTGGAATTGTATAAGCCATTTATTATCCAACGTTTGCAAGAAGAAGGTACTGTTCATACTTTAAAATCTGCTAAGAAATATGTGGAAAAAGAAAGACCAGAAGTATGGGATATTTTAGAAAGCATTATTGAAGACAATCCCGTGCTTCTTAACCGTGCTCCTACTCTTCACCGTTTGGGTATTCAAGCATTTTACACCAAATTAATTGAAGGAAAAGCCATTCAATTGCACCCTCTAGTTTGTGCTGCTTTTAACGCAGACTTTGATGGTGACCAAATGGAGGTGCATTTACCATTATCATTTGAAACCCAATTAGAATGTAGGGTTTTAATGATGTCCACCAACAACCTGTTGCATCCAGCTTCAGGACAACCTATTGCTGTACCTTCTCAGGATATGGTTTTAGGTTTGTACTATTTGACTAAAACGAAAGTTTCGGGCAAAGGCCATGGAATGCGTTTTTCAGATGTAAAGGAAGTTGTCAGAGCTTATGAAAATGGTTTTATAGGTCTGAATTCATGGATTGGTGTAAAGCTTTTAGCTGGAACAAGGATTTATAGATCTGAGGTTAAAGCTGGTATTAGTGTTAAGAAAGCCAATGGCAAAGAAGTTTTAACCACAGAAAATGAAAAACTAGAAAATGCGCTTTTGTTGGAAGATACTGTTATAAAAACCACTGCTGGCAGGGTGTTTTTAAATGAAGTATTCCCTGAAAAACTTGGTTTCCCCAACGAAACTTTCAATAAAAAAGTGATTTCCAAAAGTATTGATGATTTATACCGTATAACTGGAAACAGGGTAACTGTAGCGTTTTTAGATGACTTAAAAGATTTAGGTTTCGATTGGGCTACAAAGGCTGGATCATCGGTGGCTATTTCAGATATGATTGTGCCACCAGAAAAAGATACTATCGTGGAAAAAACTGAGCAAAAGGCTGAAGAAATTCTTAGTCTTTATCAAGAAGGTATGATTACCGATGGTGAGCGTTATAACCAAGTAATTGACTCTTGGTCCCATGCAACTAACGAAGTTGCAAACAAGCTTTTCGATCAATTGAGTTTTGACAAAGAAGGTTTTAACCCTGTCTTTATGATGGCAGATTCAGGTGCTCGGGGAAGCCGAGAGCAGATTAAACAATTGTCAGGAATGCGTGGTCTAATGCAGAAGCCTGTGAAAAAGTTAGGTGGCCAAGAAGTTATTGAAAACCCCATTAAGTCTTCTTTCCGAGAAGGTCTTAATGTTTTGGAATATTTTATTTCCACTCACGGTGCGCGTAAAGGTCTTGCAGATACAGCTCTTAAAACAGCTGATGCTGGGTATTTAACAAGACGCCTAGTTGATGTGGCCCAAGAACTTGTGATAACCGAAGATGACTGTAATACAGATTTAGGCATTAATCTTTATGCGTCTAAGGATGGCGATGATGTAATCCAATCTTTAGAAGAAAGAATTCTGGGAAGAGTGGCCGCTGTTGATATTCTTCATCCGGTTTCAGAAGAAATTTTGGTTGAAAGAAACCATCTTATTGAAGAGCGCGATGTCGATAAGATAGTTGCTGCAGGAATAGAATATGTATCAGTTCGTTCAGTGTTAACTTGCGAATCAATTCGTGGAGTATGTGCTAAATGTTATGGCCGTAACTTAGCCGCTGGTCGTCCGGTGGATCTCGGTGAGGCAGTGGGTGTTATTGCTGCACAATCCATTGGAGAACCTGGAACTCAATTAACCCTAAGAACTTTCCACATTGGTGGCGCTTCTTCGCGTTTGACAGTGGAAAACAACAAGAAATCAACAGTGGATGGTAAAGTTCGATATGAAAACTTGCAGACCGTAGAATTTGAAGGAAAACATATTGTAACATCGCGAAGCTGTGAAGTAGTTGTTTACGATACCAACCAAATTTTACGCGCTAGATTTGAAGTTCCCTACGGGTCAACCTTAGAGGTTTTAAATGATGAAGAAGTTAAAGCCGAACAAGTTTTATTTACTTGGGATCCATACAATAGTGTGATTCTGTCCAATGTGGAAGGAAAAGTTGAATATTCAGACTTAATTAACGATGTTACTTATAGAGAAGAATATAACGAAGCCACAGGTATTACCACTTTAATTGTGATTCCTGACCGTCGTGGCCGTCGTAGAGTTGGAGTAAACATCGTTGATGATAAAGGTGAAAGAGTAGGCTTTTATCCCTTGCCCAATGGAGCAGTTATAAATGTTACTGATGGTGAAAAAGTATCCAGTGGTAGTATTTTGGCTAAGATTCCGCGCGCAGTGGGTAAAACTCGAGATATTACTGGTGGTTTACCACGAATTGCAGAGCTTTTTGAAGCTCGTAAACCAAAAAATCAATCTGTGCTTGCACCCATAGATGGAATAGTCTATCATGGCGGTGAAGAAAGAAATAATCAAAAAATTATTATTCGCAGCGAAACAGAAAAAGATGAATCCGGTGCATTTGTTGAAAATGTTGTACTAGTTCCCAGAGGTAAACACTTAAGTGTTCATGAAGGTGATAGGGTGCGCATTGGTGAAAAACTATGCTCTGGTTCTATTAATCCTCATGATATCTTGGCTATTTTAGGTACAGAAGAAGTACAAAGACACTTAGTGGATGAGATTCAAGCAGTTTATCGTTTACAAGGTGTGGCTATTTCTGATAAACATATAGAATGTATAGTCAAACAAATGATGAGGAAAGTGCGTATAAGAAATCCAGGTGATACTGAGTTCTTACCTCAAGATGAAGTGTCAATTGCAAATTTACGCTTAGAAAATGAAAAAGCTTTGGCAGAAGATTTGCAGCCAGCAACCTATTCACCAATGCTTTTAGGAATAACTAAATCTTCTCTAGGGGCTGATAGCTTTATATCTGCAGCTTCTTTCCAAGAAACAACTAAGATTTTGACTCGTGCCGCCATAGAAGGCTGTCGCGATGAGTTGGTTGGCTTGAAAGAAAATGTTATTATGGGTCGTTTGATACCATCAGGTACAGGCGCTATGCATTTGCGTGGTATGACTGTGGTAGATACAGATGCCTTAGAAGATTTCGAAAGAGATGAAGCAGAGACTGGAGATGATAGCTTTTTTGAAGAAGCTGCGCTGCAGTTAGATGGCGATTTAGAAACTCAAGAAGAGGGCAGTGATGATTAAAAGTAATCCCAAGTCCTCTCAGTTGACAAAAATGAACAGAATGCTAATATTTAGCGTCAAATTTTACGGGAGATAACCGTGCCAACAATACAACAATTAGTAAGAAAAGGCAGAAAAAAAGTAAAAAGCAGTAAAGATTCACCTGCTTTGAGATCTTGTCCACAAAAACGAGGCGTTTGTACTCGTGTTTATACAACCACACCTAAGAAACCAAACTCAGCTTTGCGTAAGATAGCTAGGGTGCGTTTGTCTAACAAAATAGAAGTAACAGCTTATATTCCTGGTGAGGGACATAACTTACAAGAACACTCTATTGTTTTAATACGAGGTGGGCGTGTAAAAGATGTTCCAGGGGTTCGCTATCATATTATTCGTGGTACATTGGATACACAAGCGGTAACCGGTCGCCAAAACGCCCGCTCAAAGTATGGTGTAAAACGCGGCGCCGCTGGCGATAAGTAAATTGGAGTTTTTATGTCGAGAAGAAGAAAACAAGTCAAAAAAAATATATTGCCAGATCCTCGTTTTAACAGTACTATAGTAACTGAATTAGTGGGTGTGGTTTTGAAGCAAGGTAAAAAGACTATAGCTGAACGCATAGTTTATGAAGCTTTAGATCAATTAAATGAAAAAGTTGATATTAAAGGTGATCATATAGATAAATTCGATGCAGCTTTAGAAAATATTAAACCTCGCTTAGAAGTTAAAACCCGGAGAGTGGGTGGTGCTAACTATCAAGTTCCCATTGAGGTTGCACCAGATCGCGCTAAAGCTCTAGCGTTGCGCTGGTTACTAGATGCTGCCCGCAAACGAAACGAATCAAGTATGTCCGATCGTTTAGCTGCAGAGTTAGTGCAAGCTATTAATAACGAGGGTAATGCTGTTCGCAAGAAGCAAGAAGTGCATAAAATGGCCGAAGCGAATAAAGCTTTTGCACATTTCCGCTGGTAAACAAAAATATTACAACAGAAACCGACTTAAAAAGTCGGTTTTTTGTTTTTTGTTTAAAACAAAAAGTGTAAAAAATTTCTGTGCTTTTAAAACAACTTTCGCGTTGGTTAGGAAAGTGTCATAGAAGTTTTATTAATATCGTAAATAAAAAGGGAATAAAAAAAGGTTCTAACTAATGTTAGAACCTTTTATACCCCCAAGGGGACTCGAACCCCTGTTGCAGGAATGAAAATCCTGAGTCCTAGGCCACTAGACGATGGGGGCATCGTTTAGAACAAATCAAATATATAAAAAACATTTATAATGTAAAGGGGTTTATCTAAAAAAAGTAGTTTTATCAATAATATAAAGACTTACCTTAAATTTTATTGAGCTAAAGTTATATTTATAGTATGAAAATAATTTTGGCAAACCCTAGAGGATTTTGTGCTGGCGTAGATAGAGCTATACAAATAGTAGAAAGATCACTAGAGAAATTCGGCATCCCTATATATGTGCGACACGAAATAGTGCATAATAAAACCGTTGTTAATCGTTTGCGTGATATGGGGGCTACTTTTGTAGAAGAAGTAGATGAAGTTCCAGAAGGTGCTGTGGTGATTTTTTCTGCCCATGGTGTAGCTGAAAGTGTCTATGAAAGGGCTAAAAAGCGCAATCAGATAGTAATAGATGCTTCTTGCCCTTTGGTTAAAAAAGTCCATTCCAGTGCCAAAAGACATTCTGCTCGCGGTTCCCATGTTATTTTAATAGGACATGCAGGGCATGCTGAAGTTGAGGGTACGCTTGGGCAGATAGAAGAAGGACAGATGAGTTTAGTGGCTACAGTGGAGGATGTTGAAAATCTTCAAATTCCTGAACATGAAAATTTAGCCTATATCACCCAAACTACCTTGTCAGTGAATGAAACTAAAGATGTTATTTTAGCGTTAAAGGCTAAGTACCCATATATAGAAGGTCCTGATAAAGGTGATTTGTGCTATGCTACTACAAATAGACAAGCGGCGGTACAAGAACTTTGCAAAGAAGTTGATTTATTATTAATAATTGGCGCTTCTTATAGTTCAAATTCCAATCGCCTGTGCGAAATGGGTGAAACTGCAGGAATACCTTCTTATTTAATAGGCGAAACCACAGATATGCGAAAGGAGTGGTTCGAAGGGGTGAAAATTGTGGGTGTTTCCAGTGGCGCTAGTGCCCCTGAAGAGGTGGTTCAGCATGTAGTTGAGTGGATTAGAAACCACTTTAATGTAGAAAAAGTTGAAAATAGTATATTTTTAGAGGAAAATGTTCGTTTTTCCTTGCCTTCGGAGTTGCAGTAGCTATCTTGTCATTAAAGAGTAGATATAAATCGTGAAAATCTTACCCATAAGCAAGTATTTAAAAACCGCAAAAAACTTAATTTTTGATGGTGGAAGAGTATATCCTTATTACGCGTCTTTTAAAATAACTTCGGTTTGCCATTTTTCTTGTAGCTTTTGTAATATTTGGAGAGGTCCCAAAGAAACCCTTAGTTTAGAAGACTCTATAGCGATAATGCGTAATTTAGGGCGTAGTTCTATATTTTTAACTTCACTAGAAGGTGGTGAACCCTTATTGCATCCCCATATAGAAGATATTTTAGCTGAAGGTTATAGGCAACCTTATTATTTGATGTTAACCACAAGTCAGAGAAATTTGTTGGAATATCCCTGGGGAAAATGGCAAAAATGGGTGGACTTTTTAGAAATTTCCATAGATGAGGGCCATAATAATCTACAGTTATTTGATGCTTTGCCTGAAATGCGCCGTTATGATATGGCCATTAGTGTACAAACGGTGGTACGAGCCCAAGATCAGCAATTTATGGAAAAGAAAACAGAAATTTGCTATCGCAATGGCGTGCGAATTTTGCTTATGCCTGCGGTTAATTTAGAAGGTGCCAAGCATGATTTTCCAGAGTTTGAGTCTTTTGAGAAAGAAGTTTTGCGGTTAAAAAAGAAATATCCGCGGACGGTGATAACACCTAAGGCCTTTTTCCGTCGTGTAGCTATGAAAAAGGACGGGTGTTCGCCATCGTCAATAATTATAAATTCCGATGGTTCATTGTATTATCCTTGCCGTACTTTAGAGCGTAAAGTAGCAAAAATGCAAGATGTGGACTTAATGGATTATTTGAGAAGCCAAAACGCTGAAGAAAATAGAATAGAAATGAAAGAATGTGAAAGAAAGTGTGGTTGGTATCAGTATTTTGCCACTCCAAGTTTTTTGAATCCCTTGGATTTCATGGATGCTTTTAGTCCATATTTTAAAGAATTTTTGCCGTCGTTTTTGAAGTCTAAACCATAAATAACACCAAACAAGGTAGGAAAAAATGAAGTTCCTCAAAGGAATTAGCTCCAACTTAATAGTGCTATTGTTTTTGTTTTTAAGTATTCCTAGCTCATTATGGGCGCTGGAGTTTAATACTGCTGTGCCTGCGGTATGGTGGTTTGTGCCTTTGGCGTCTATAGCAGCGTTGTTTGTGGCGTGGTATTTGTACAAAAAGATGATGACTATGGATGAAGGCACGCAGACCATGCGCGATATAGCTCAATATGTGCGGGAAGGTGCCATGGCCTACTTGGTCCGCCAATATAAAACCGTATCTGTGGTTTTCTTGATTTTATTTGTGATTTTAATCTTTTTAGCAATTATAGGAGTACAAAACCCCTTTGTTCCTGTGGCTTTTTTGACAGGTGGTTTCTTTTCGGGATTTGCGGGTTTTTTAGGCATGAAAACCGCCACCAATGCCTCGGCGCGTACAGCTAATGGTGCGAGAACCTCGCTAAACAAAGGGTTGCAAACCGCCTTTAGGTCAGGTGCGGTTATGGGCTTAGTGGTGGTGGGTTTTGGTTTATTAGATATTTCTTTGTGGTATGTGTTTTTAAACTACATCTACGATCACAATATCATGGGTTTTGGCTTTGATTTAGTGGGGAAAGCTGGGATTTCCATAAGTGCATGGGATGCATCTTTGGTACAAAATGCTGATTGGTCTCATGTGAAAATGGTGGAAATAACCACAACTATGCTTACTTTTGGCATGGGAGCATCGCTACAAGCACTTTTTGCCCGAGTTGGTGGTGGAATTTACACCAAAGCTGCCGATGTAGGAGCGGACTTGGTGGGTAAAGTTGAAGCGGGTATTCCTGAAGATGATCCCCGCAATCCCGCCACCATCGCCGATAATGTGGGTGATAATGTGGGAGATGTGGCGGGCATGGGCGCCGACTTATACGAATCTTATTGCGGTTCGATTTTATCCACTGCGGCACTAGGTGCCACCGTCCCTGCTTTGGGCTATAAAGGCATTTTGGCACCAATGTTTGTGGCGGGTGTGGGGATAATACTTTCCATTGTGGCGATTTTTATGGTGCGTACCCACGAAAAAGCCACCACCAAAGATCTTTTGCGTTCTTTGCTTACGGGAACCCTTGGGGCATCTATAATGGTACTGTTGGCGCTTTTAGTAATGGTTAAAGTTGATTTAATCTCTTGGGGGTTATTTGGATCGGTGTTCACTGGTTTAATAGCAGGAGTGCTTATTGGGCAATCTACGGAGTACTTTACTTCAGACTCACAGAAACCAACCCAAGGCATAGCTCAACAAGCTAATATGGGCCCTGCCACTACTATTATTGATGGAATGGCGGTGGGAATGTTTTCCACCGGATTGCCTGTTCTGATTATAGTTTTAGGAATAATTTTTGCTTTTGCCTTTGCTGGCGGCTTTGCAAATATGACTGAAGGCTTATATGGTATAGGCTTTGCCGCAGTGGGCATGCTTTCCACTTTAGGAATCACTTTAGCCACCGATGCTTTTGGACCCATTGCTGACAATGCAGGGGGTAATGCCGAAATGTCTGGTTTGGAACCAGAAGTTAGACAGCGCACCGATGAATTAGATATGCTGGGTAACACCACAGCAGCCACAGGAAAAGGTTTTGCCATTGGTTCTGCGTCGCTCACTGCTTTGGCTTTGTTGGCTGCTTATGTGGAAGAAATTAAGCTATGGATAGGAAAGATTGCCCAAGATGGTGGCATATTTAAAGCAGGAAAAATCAACTTCGCCCTCAACACTGAATCGCTGCAAAACTTTTTGGCGAACACATCGGGAATAAGTTGGTTAGAGAACAATACCCGTGCAATTTCTCAACAAACTGGAGAAATTTTGGGAATAGTTATATCAAAGGCCAATATTAGTGATTTTATGATTGCCTACGACTTAACCTTGATGAATCCCATGCTTTTAGGAGGAGTGTTTATTGGCGCAACTTTATCATTTGTGTTTTGTGCCTTGACCATTAAAGCCGTGGGTCGCGCTGCGGGGGATATGGTGGAAGAAGTACGTCGTCAATTTAGAGAAATTCCTGGAATTATGGAAAGAACAGCTAAACCCGACTATGCACGCTGCGTGGCTATTTCCACAGAAAGCGCTCAAAAAGAGATGATTGCTCCATCATTATTGGCTGTGATTATTCCTATAGTGGTGGGATTATTAATGGGCGTGGCTGGTGTGTTTGGCTTGCTCGTAGGCGGTTTAACCACCGGATTTGCTTTGGCTTCTATGCTAAATAATGCAGGAGGAGCATGGGATAATGCAAAAAAGTTCATTGAACAGGGCAATCACGGAGGCAAAGGCTCTGAAGCTCACAAAGCTGCTGTGGTGGGCGATACCGTGGGGGATCCTTTTAAAGATACCGCCGGACCATCTCTTAATATTCTCATTAAGCTAATGTCCATGGTGAGCGTGGTATTTGCCGGAGTAGTGGTTAAGTATTCCGAAGTAATTGGAAAATTGTGGAACTAATTGAGTTGAATTTTACCGCATAAGCGTTCCAATTCAATAAGAGCTTGCTTAGCTTGCAGTTGCGCTTGCATCACGCGTAACTGCGCCGCCAAAAGTTGCCCTTGGGCATCGCGAAATTCTAAGCTGCTCAGCTGCCCAATTTTGTGCTTTTCGGCACTGAAATCAAAACTTTGTTGAGCCAGATCCAGGGCAGAATTTTCAAAATTGACTTTGCTGAGCAATTGCACCATGCGTTGATGCTGTTCTTGCACCAAATTGTTCAGCAATAATTCTTGTAATTTGATCTCCGCTTGGACATTTTGAACTTCGATGGCGTTGTTTTGATGGGCAACTTTGTCTTGGAAGCCGTTAAAAATATTCCAACGGGCGTTTACGCCCACCTGTCCTTGCCAGGCGTTGAGATCTTGGGAAGAGCTGTTGGGCAAGTTGCTATGACTGTTGGTATAGCCATAATTCCCTGCCACGCTTAAAGTGGGCCAAAGGGTGGAGCTTTGTATGGATTGCTTTAGTTCGGCGGAGCGCAATTTTAGTTTTAACTGGTTAAAATTGCGGTTGTGCTCTTGGGCAGCATTTTGCCATTCACTAACTGGGGGCAAATCTTCGGGGAGTTCCAAAGCAGAAATCGCTGAAATGGGATCGCCATGATTGCGCCCAATAGAGGTATTAAGTTGATTTTGCAAAGAGTTTAAAATGAGTTGTTGCTCTATTAAACGAGCAGAGTCAGCGTTGAGATCGACCTTAACTTTTAATATTTCACTGGAATCTAATAAACCCAAACTACGCTTTTCTTGCTGCACAGCTAAACGCTGGGAAGTGATATCTAATTGTTGCTGGGCTATTTCTACGGTTTTTTGTTGAGAAGCTAATTGCCAATAACTGTTCATAACTTGCACAATGGCGGCTTCAATAAGTATTTGTGCTCCTTCAGTATTAAAATCCGCTTGGGATTGTATTTGAGAACGGTTATTAAACATGCGCATACCGTCAAAAATTGTCCAATTAAGAGCTAACTGGGCATTAAAAACATTGCTGGTAGTTATGCCATTTACAGTCGCTAAAGCAGGATTTTGTTCTGCATTGCGATGGGTGTAGTTGTAGGCTCCAATAGCATCTAAAGTGGGCAATAAAGTGCTGTTAGCAGCACTGCGCTGGTTGTCGGCCATTTGCATTTGATTTTTTGCAATGGTAATGCCATAGTGATTTTTTAAGGCTAGCTCTAGGGCATCGGTGAGTTTAAGTTCAGCGGCGAATGCTAAGCTAAAACTTAAAGTGAGAAAAAATAAGGATTTTAATTTCATAGTGAATAAATAGAATTAATTGCTGCTAAAAATAAAAAATATACGCTTAAATCTACAAAATACGGAAGTCTATGGGCAAAATCTGTGCTGGCTAAGCTAAGTAGGCAATCAAGTTAAGCTTTAAGGTTGCAACTCCATGGGTTTGGGGTTTAAATATTCCACAAAAACTTGTCCTTTAAGACCGTAATGCCGTTTAATCATATATAAGTGACCGCTTCGATCGTAGTGGTATTGTTTGCCAAATTGCTCTCCGTCTATAAAATTCAAAGAATCTTTGAGATTGCCATTTAAAAACCAAGAAGTCCAAGGGCCCTGTCGCTTGCCTTTTTCCCAAAATCCTGAAGAAATCATTACTGTATCTAAAGTAGGGCTTATATGATAGTTAGTTCTTTGTAATAATTCACCTTTTTCCCAGTTTTCTATACTAAGAACCGATTTGGTAGAGTTAAAAAACTTAATTTCGCCATGTATAAAACCATTTACCCAAGTGGTTTCTGCTTCTGCTGTAATAATACTTCCACTACCCAAATCAAAATTAAACACTGTGGAATCGCCGTTATCTAAATAAAAAATTGTAGGTCCATGCCTAATATTGTTTTCAAAGGAAATTTTTTGTCGCAAATTTCCCGAAGTGCGGTAGTAAAACTCTTCATTTCCATGTTTTTTTCCGGATTTACACGATACTTTGTAAATCAACACGCCATTTTTGTTCCATTGTTTGATAAAACCCTGAGTTTCTGCACTGTGACAAGAGTTTTGTTCTTGTATTTTACCAGGACTATGGTAGCGTTCCCAAACTCCAATGGCAGTGTCTTGGCGGTAAAATTCTTTAATCTGTACTTTTCCTTTGGCAAAGTATTTTGTGTAAGCGCCATGTTTTTTGCCGTTTAGCATATTCACTTTGGACTCTAATACCCTATCGGTGTAAAAAGTTTTAAGCACACCATTTAAAAGATCATTTTTGTATCTGCCTGTGCTAGTGAGAGTCCCATTGTTAGCCCAAGTTTTATATTTTCCATGCTTTTTATCCTTTTTATATTTGATTACACTTTCGCGAGTTTTATTGAAATGAAAGGTTTTTACTTGGGTTAAGGAACTATCATGGAAACGGCGTACTTCAATTTTGCGAACATTGCCATTATCGTGTTTTTCCACCACTTCTTCAAAAGAGCGTAAACCATAACTTGTCATAAGTAGTATTAAATTAAAGCAAATGAAATAAAGTAAAAAACGCCACATATTTTAAAGTTATAAATTAGTTTGTGATGCCAAAAGTATATATAGTGTGTATCTTACTTAAATATGCGTTCTATTTTGCGGAAGTTAAGATATATATTGAATAGGCCAGTGGGTTATGGCACGGGGTTCTCCATATTGATCGGCACCATGCTGATGACTTTATTGTTTTGGAAGGCCCAATCTTTAGAAGTTGTAAGTCATGCAGATATGATTAGTGCGCTTTCGGAATTAAAATATTTTGATGCACGCTTAGATCGTCATTTAGCGGTGGCTTCTCAATATGGTGAGCTGAATTACAATGCTATTACCGTAGATAATTATGCATTATGGGCAGTAGTCAATAGCATTGCTACCATTAAAAGTGAATCGCAGGCGCAGTCTAATAATATAAATATGGAGATGCCTGGCTTTTTGCAGACTCATTTAAGCCAAAAACTACAATTTATAGATGAATCCAAACAGTTTAAAAAGCAAAAAGATTCATTGTTTGTTCAATGGGGAGAGGATTTAGTAAATGAAAATTCTCCTTTTAAAAGAAAAGCTATAAAAGCTAAGATTAATGATTTAAGTTTTATTGTGCAATCTTCAGCTAAAGATTTAGCTAATTCAGAAATTGACTATGATGTTAGTTAACAGGAGGTAGCTAGGCAAGCTTTGGCACTGCAAAAGCGCTATGAAGACCTTAAAAAGAGGAAAATACAAGTATATGCCGATGATTTAATCAATAAAAATCGAATACAGTTACAAAAAGTCAATGATTCCAAATTAAAGATAAATCAGGCTTTTTACTTTCTATCATTGCTGTTTATATTAATTGTGGTGGTTTTAATAGTGAGAATACCCAAGTGAGTTCCTTGCGTTTAATGTTAAGAAGATTTTTTAATCGCTTTGTAATGCTTAATTTCATTGTGATTTTAATTTTTATGTCATTATGGTATTGGTCCCGTAGTGTACCTTTGTTAAAAAGTTTTTCAGGTGAAGATTACTTGTTTTATGCTAAAGTACATTATGCTCGTCAGTCAAATACCATGGGGCGTTTTGTGTTAAAAACCAATGCAGATAACAATGCAGAATATATTTTGTGGTTAAATAAAAAAAATAAGAAGTATGTGGAGTCCTGGTTGAATCCTAATTTACCTGTGGAAATTAATGCCAAAAGAGTAGGTAAATATCGCTGGGTAATAACTTCTATGCATAGTCCTATTAGTAATCTACATTTCGAAGATCTTTTACCCTATCGCAGGGCCATGACATTAACTTTTACCGCTATTAGTCTTTTTTTATTGGTGTTTTTAATAACCACTGCGCAAGAATATGTGCTTTGGCACCGGCATAGACCATGGTTTAAACTAAGCCAAGATCAAGATAAGTCTTCATGACGGCGGCCGGGAGCGCCAAAGCGAGGCTTGCCACGTCTATCAATACCACTGCGGCGATCTATAAGTTTTAGTTGTTCAGCATATTCAGTTTTTTGACTGAGCCATCTATAAAAATCGTTGATTAATTCTTGTTTGTCAACAAAATAAACCTCAACTTTTTGGGCAGCAGTAGTACTTTCCAAAAACTCTTTATAAATAGGCCAGATCTCGTCGAAAAGATGCTGCTTATTACCTAGAATAACTTCGTAGAGTAAAGCTTGATTCATATTCTAATTTTAACAAAAAAAAATCATGTATTACCGTTTATTATTTGATAATAATTTTAAAGCGGTGTCGGGCATTTTTAGTTGCTTTAAAGTCTTGCGAATCCAAGGACGATTTTTAGGTTGATACCAAAAGAAAAATCGTTTTTGTGCTAATTTTTCTTCGGGAGTTTGGGCAGTGAAAATAGGTTTCAGCGAGATTGGATGTACCCCCGTGGCAAATATAGTGGTGGCCATGGTCATGGGCGTAGGGGTAAAATCTTGGACTTGCTCAAGCCTAAAACCCATATCTTTGGTGGCCGCTGCCAATTCTGCCATATCCTCTAGCTGCGAAGCGGGGTGGCTAGAGATAAAATAGGGGATAATTTGTTGGCGTAAATTGTGTTGCTGATTTATACGCTTAAATTCCTGGGCAAATTCTTGGAAAAGGTTAAATTCAGGCTTGCGCATAAGTTTCAACACCCGCGAAGATACATGTTCGGGGGCGACTTTTAAACGCCCAGAAACATGATGCTGTATAAGCTCTTGGGTATAGCTTTGTAGAGAAGCCTGGGTTTTCTCATCGGTATTTTTTTGTAGCAATAAATCGTAGCGAATGCCAGAACCTACAAAAGCGTGTTTAACTTTGGGATGCTGGCGCACAGCGCGGTAAATTTTGAGTAAAGGCTCGTGGTTAGTGTCCAAATTTGAGCAAATTTGTGGGAAAATACAGCTGGGTCTTTCGCAGCGGGCGCATATTTCCAAATCTTTGCCCGCCAAAGCATACATATTCGCCGAAGGCCCGCCCAAGTCGCTTATGCTTCCCTTAAATTCGGGCATTTCGACGATGATTTCCAGCTCTTGCATAATGCTTTTAAAAGAACGGCTGGCGATAAATTTGCCCTGATGCGCCGAAATGGTGCAAAAACTGCATCCCCCAAAGCAACCCCGGTGCAAATTTATGGAAAACTTGATCATTTCCCAAGCGGGCACAGTGCCACGCCTGGCATAGTGCGGATGGGGCAAGCGGGTAAAAGGCAAATCAAAAGACGCGTCTAATTGCGCAGAACTCATAGGCGGATAAGGCGGGTTAACTATCACTGCATAATCCGCCGCAGGTTCTATAATGCGCCGGGCGTGGATTTTTTGGGATTCGTTTTCAATAACCCTAAAAGCTTGGGCGTGTTTGCGCATATCTTTTTGACAATCCTCCCAGCTGGGCAAAATTAGATCTTCCCAGGATTTTTGCCCTCGGGGAATTTCATCGTTACCTTTTTGCAGATAAGCGCATTGGCCCAAAGTAGTGCGCAAGTTTTCTAGCGGTACGCCTCTTTGCAAAAGTTTGAGCATATCCATCAGGGGCTGTTCGCCCATGCCGTAAATCAGTAAATCGGCCCCGCTAGATGCTAAAATAGAAGGTTTTAGGCTGTTAGACCAGTAATCGTAGTGATTTACGCGCCGCAAAGAAGCTTCGATGCCGCCTAAAATCACGGGTATATCTGGGTAAAGCTTTTTGAGGATTTTGGTATAAACCGTGGCGGCATAATCGGGCCTAAAACCGCTTTTTCCCCCAGGGGTATAAGCGTCGTCCGATCTTTTGCGCTTATTGGCGGTGTAATTATTCACCATGGAATCCATGCAACCCGCAGTAACGCCAAAAAATAAGCGGGGCGCACCGAGCTTTTTAAAATCTCGCAGATCGTCCCGCCAGTTGGGTTGGGGTAAAATTGCCACCCGTAAACCCTCTCTTTCGAGCAAACGAGCAATGACTGCGTGGCCAAAAGAGGGGTGATCCACATAAGCATCGCCGGAAACTATGATTACATCGAGGTAATCCCACCCTCGGGCCTGCACTTCAGCGGAACTTATGGGCAACCAGGCTGAATTTGCAGGGGATTTAGATATACTTGGCATAGTACATATATATAAAAAGCATTTCTATATATGTATTGAGGTTTTATGCAAAGTATTTTAGTAAAATTAGGACAGGCATTGCCATTTGTGCAAAGCCCCGCTCGCTACATGGGTGGCGAAGCTAACAGCGTGGTGCGCCCCTTAGACGAGGTGCAAGGATCCATGGCTTTGGTGTTTCCCGACACTTATGAAATAGGAATGTCTCACAATGGCACCAAAGTTTTATATCACTGCATAAACCGCGAGCCCGATTTGCTGGCTGAAGTTGCTTTTGCCCCCTGGGAAGACATGATTACCCAAATGGAGCGCTGGGATATTCCTCTTTATAGTCATGCTTCTTGGACGCCAGTGCGCAATTTTGATGTGGTGGGAATTTCTTTGCAGACCGAACTGAATTTTACCAATATTCCCTTGGTATTAGAGTTGGCAGGTATCAACCCTTGGGCGCAAAAACGCAAGGATGATGAGCCCATTGTGGTGGGAGGCGGTCCTTCCATGGGGAATCCTGAGCCCGTGGCGGACTTTTTTGATTTAATGATTTTGGGTGATGGCGAAGAAATTGTCCCCAAAATGCTGCGCTGGGTGGGAAAAGCTCGGCGTGAAGGCAAAAATCGCACAGAAATTTTAGCTGAGCTTCACAGTTGGGATGGGATTTATGTGCCAACTTTGCACTCCGTGCGTGCTAAAAGCGCCGCCGAAGGCATAGCCGGAGAGTTAGTGCCAGAGATCGAAGCTAAGGGAAGCTATTTGCGCACTGAAGGCGTGCGCCGAATATGGTTAGAAGAACTTAAGCCTGAATATTACCCGGTGCGCAATCTCATTGCCAATATGCCCTTAATTCACGACCGCTATGCCATAGAGATTTCCCGGGGATGCACCCAGGGTTGTAGATTTTGCCAAGCGGGAGTTTGGTATAGGCCTAGCCGCGAATTACCCCCAGATGAAGTGATGCGCTTGGCTGAAGAGGGCATAGCTTCTACAGGAGAACGCCAGGTGGGTTTGCTTAGCTTGTCTTCGGCGGATTATAGCCAAATTGAGCCTTTAACCGATGCTATCATAGAGCAACCGCTCTTTGATTCTGTGGATGTGTCGTTGCCATCATTGCGTGCCAATAGTTTTGGGCAATCTTTAGCAGGGAAGGTAGCGGCACTAAAAGGCGGTCGTAGCGCTACTTTTGCTCCAGAAACCGGTTCCGAGCGTTTGCGGCATGTAATCAACAAGACTCTTAGCGACCAAGACATGGTGGAAGCTGCGGAAGGGGTTTTTGCCAATGGATTTAACAGGATTAAACTTTACACCATGATTGGTCTGCCCACGGAAACCCTCGAAGATATGGAAGCTTTTTGTGGTTTAATAGAAAAGCTAGTGGCTGTGGGGCTCAAATACACCAAAAAGTTTACCATTCAAGTCAGCGTAGGAGTGTTAGTTCCCAAAGCTTTCACCGCTTTTCAATGGGCTAGTTTTATGGACAAAGAGCAAGTTTACACCCATTTACGCTTTGTGCGCGAAAGGTTTTATCGCCACAAAAATGTGCGGGTAAATTACAGTTCTTGGGAAGTTGCACATTTGGAATCCGTATATAGTCGTGGAGACCGCCGTTTGGCACCGCTAATATATGAAGCTTATAAGCGAGGGATGATTTTTGAAAGTCATGGCGAAAAGCTTAATTATCATGCTTGGACGGAGTTGTGGGAAGATTTTAATTTCGATACTTCATGGGTTTATCAAGAGCGTTCTAGTACAGAAGTTTTTCCCTGGGATTTTATCCATGCGGGGCTCACCAAGGGCTATTTGTTAAATGAATGGCGCGCGGCGCTAAATCCAGAATCTAGTCCAGTAAGTGATTGCAAATGGGGAGATTGCCATCATTGCGGGATTCCTGGTCATGGCGAAGATATTAAACTGGCATGTTCCCCCGAAGTTTACGCTGCTCCTTCGCGCAGTCCCGAAGAAATCAAAGCTTTGGTAGAAAGTCGGCGCCCCAGTTATGGCGAAGTTTATCATTATAAATTTACTTTTAAAAAGACGGGAATCAGTCGCTTTTTGCCCCATCAAAATACTTTAAACTTTTTTGAACGCAGTTTAACTAGACTGAATATTCCCATTAAATTTTCCGAAGGTTTTAGCCCTAAACCGCGTATTCACAATACCGGAGCTTTGCCCTTGGGTTTGGAGTCTCTTTGCGAAGTAGTTTCCATACAATTATTAGAAGAATTACCCCTTCAGGGCAAAGAATATGAAGAATTACTAAGCCAAATTAGCGCACCTTTCCCAGTGGGCATGGAAGTGGTGCAAATTGAGCCACTACAGCAAAAATTATCGCAAAATCCCCCCCAAAGCGTGGAATATCATACAGTTTTAAGTTCTTTGCCCACAGAATTAGAAGCTCGCTACGCTCAGAAAAATCTAGGAAAAGTAGTTAATCATCGGGGAGTGGAAATTAATGTAGATGAACATATTAAAGACTTGCAAATTGAAAAACTAAATGACAAATACAAAATCAGCATTTGTGCTCGCGCTAATAAGCAAGGCAACACCATTAGTCCTTTTGTGCTTTTTGCAGGAATTTTAGAAATACCCGAAGCAGAAGCTCGCAGTTTGTTGGTAGTTAAGTCTGCTTTAGCTTATGAGAGTTAGGCAATTTAAACTGGAAAATCACTCCACTTTCGCCATCTTCGGGCTGTAATGCTTCAATAGAACCATGCATGCTTTCTATGATCCTTTTAATCAAGGGCAATCCCAAGCCATCTCCAGGTATTTCACCGTGAACTAAGCGTTGAAAAGGCTTAAAAATCTTTTCTTTATGCTTATCAGGCACACCCACTCCATAGTCTCGTACAAAATACACCGCTTTGTCTGCCTCTAAATATCCTCCTATTTTAATGATTACTTCATCTTGGGTGCTGTATTTAAGTGAGTTTTCGATAAGATTAAGCATTACTTGGCTAATTAAGCCGTGATCTCCGTAACAGTGGGGGAGTGGTTCAAAATCCACCTTGGCTTTTTTTTCTTTGATTTGGTAATTCAACACTTGCAAGCAGTCGTTTAAAATGCCGTTCATATCAATTTTTTCCACCAACAAAGGATTTTTAGTAATGCGCGATAGCTTTAAAGCTCCATTAATGATATTGCTCATGCGGTTGGTGGCAGATAAAATAAACTTTTGTGCAGTATTAATATCTTGCAGCACTTCTTTATCTTGAGGATTTTGCATATAAGCTATTAAAGATACGCTAAGTTCACCGTTAAAACCTTCAAGATTCACCAAGGGAGCGCGCAAATCATGGGAAAGCATATAAAGCAGATTTTCTAATTCTTCATTTTTGTTTTCTAACTGCTTTTGAGTTTTGCGTAGAGTTTTTTGGGTTTTATAAAAAGAACTTACATCGTAAAATAATACAGCAAACTGTCGAGGTGCAGGTTGGTAAGCACTTACTCTATAAATTCTGTTAGTCAAGTTGGTGCGATCTTCAAATTCAATGGATTCTCCTGTTAATGCTACTTTTCCAAACTGGGTTATCCAGCTATTTTCGACTAGAGGGTGTATCTCTTTAATTGTGCGTCCCACAGCTTCGTGTTGTTTAATGCCGGTCATGGCTTCAAAAGCTTTATTAACAGCCAAATATTTATAATCCACAGGAAAACCATCTTTATCAACAACGATTTCATGCAAAGCAAAAGCTAAAGATGAGTTGGCAAAGGAACGGCGATAGTTCCCCTCACTGATTTTTAAAGCTTCTTGAGCTTTATATAAGATGCTTATATCTTTGAAGGCAGATATTACTTTTATATTACTATTGCTTAGTTTTATAGGCCAAGAATCAATTTCTAACCAAAGGTGGGTGTCGCGTAATTTGTGGTGAAAGCCCACAACTTTATTAAACAGTTTAGATTGTTTTTGTATGGCTTTCATAGAAGGCAAAGGTTCGGTTGAAGGAGCCAAGCTTTCGTCTATGAGTTCCCACTCACTATTTTCAAAAGTTCCTGATAAAATTTGTTCTAAAGTTAACCCAAATATTTCGCAGGCAGCAGGATTTGCTTCTAAGACTTGTCCTTTGTCGTTTTGAAACACTACGCCAATGGAAAGGTCATTAAAAAGAGTTTTATACTTAATATCTACATCTTCAAAAGACATTTCTCGTAATAAAGCTTTTTCAAATATTTTGGCAATTATACCACCGCTAGAAAAAATGCTACCCAAAAGGATAATGTTTTTAAAAAGTAAAGGATCTTTTTGGTGTAATATTCCTAAAGTAGGGTCTCCATGGACTATGTTGTGAACTATGGTAACTATGACGGTTATCACAAGGCTTAAAATTAGAGAACCTGCAATAATTTGATTGATGCTATTAGCAATGCGTGGATTCATTTGCTTTTTATGCAACCATTGTCTAATAAGCGGGGTAGTAAGTAAGCCATCGGTTATAGCCACTGTTAAAAAAGGTAAAAACAAAGAAATTAATACCATTTCTAAACCCCAATGGGAAGAAAAAGATTTTATAAAAATGTATTGAATAGGGGTATAAATCAGCTGCACTAAAATAGGGGGGGTGGGTTTGAGGTGCTTTTGATTTCTAAATTGTACCCACAAACCGTGAAAGACAATCCAAGATGCTACTCTAAGCGTGTGGCCTATTTTAGCAACCAATGGTTCATTATAGGCATCAAAGAAAAACGGGAAAAGGAAAAAACCCGAAGCATAAGAGATTAAGCCATAGGGAAAGCCATAAGCCAAGCTAATAAGCAAAGGAAAAATTAAATAAATGGTAAGGGGAAATTGATAGTTGCCTACTTCAAAAAATAAATTTAGGCGAGAAAATAATAACCCCAAAAGCCCTAGTGCTATACTAATTATAATCTTTCGCTTCATTTTATAAGATTAGCAATAAGTGAAGTTAAATACCATGAATATTTTTAGCAGTGATGTATAACAGTACAACGCTTTATGTATAAGGTAGGAGATATTTGTATAAAAAAGAAGTATAATATATATGTGGATGATATTTTTTCATATTTGGATTACCAACGCTGGATTAGAGATTCTGTAGAGGAATTAAAGCGGCATAAACCTATTGTGTCTTGGCGCTATGTGGCGGGTAAGGTGGGTATAGATGCGGGTAATTTGTTGCGCATTAGTCAAGGTAAAACCCATTTAGGTACAAATTTCATACACCCAGTGGCAGATTTTTTCAAATTAACTGGCAGACAGCGCCAGTATTTTGAAGAGATGGTTTATTTTGGCAGGGCTAAAACTGACAAAGAAACTTTAGATCACTTTGAAAAGATGCAGTCTATACGGGGTGTGCCAATAAAAAAGTTAAGCACCCAAGGTCTAGATTTTTATCAAAATTGGTACAATAATGCAGTGCGTTCTTTGGTTAGCATTACTCCTATCAAAGATGAATACGCACTTCTGGGTCGCATGTGTTCGCCACCCATAACTGCAGAACAAGCTGAAGAATCTGTTAAAATGATGGCTGATTTGGGCATGTTGGTACGAGGAAAAGATGGTTGTTGGGAAGTTACAGAATTATTTGTGAGTACGGGACAGCAATCCCGAGCAGAAGTGGTGCGAGAATTTCAGCGTCAAACTTTAGCATTGGCCAATGAGTCCGCTGAAAGGCATAGCGCTGAGTTTAGAGATTTGAGTACTGTTACCATGACTTTAAATAGTAAAGAAATTCCTGCTTTAAGGGAGCGCATTAAAGAATTCCGTGGAGAGTTGTTGCGTTTTTCCCAAGAAGGGGTGGGCGATGATAGCGTAATGCAATTAAATATTCAGCTTTTTCCCATCGGCATAGTTTCACAAGGGGATAAAGATGTTTAAAAAGCTTAAAATAGTAGGAGTCGTTTTTTTGGTGTTTTTGCTCAGCTGTTGCACTACAAAAGTGCAAGAACATGCTGGGGGAGCTGGAAGCGAAACTAATTATGGCATAAATGCTCGTTTAACAGATGTGCATGGTAATTCCTTAAAGTCTGTGGCATATCAAGTGCGACCTTCTTGGTATGTGCGTGCTAGTGATGACGAAGGAGCTGTGGAAAAGCTACCTATTGTGAAATACGCCAATGGTGTTAGTGATGAAAAGGGTAATATAGACTTGCCGCTCTTAGCTCCGGGGAATTATGTTCTAAATGCTCAAGCAAAAGATTTAGGGGTTTTACACTCTTTAAAAATCACAGAAAAAGACACCGCTCTGGTTTTGGGAGATTTAAAGCTAGATTCTTTGGCAGAAGTTAATGGCGAAGTGCCAGTAATAGACGGAACTCCTATGCGAGTGCGGGTTTATGGTACGGAAAAGTTAGTGTGGACAGACTCTACAGGTAAGTTTACCATTGATAGCCTTCCCCCAGGAAATCGTATTATCATTGTAGATCAGCCAGAGAAAGCCGTGATTGTAGGTGAGTTGAGTTTGGATTCCCATGCCACTAGTTTAAGTATAAATGCAGATGTTTGGGGCTCTGCGGCATTTAATGCTAGCACTTGGAATTATAGAGTAGAAGTTAGTGAGAATTATTTTTTGCGGGATAGCATTTGGGAAAAAGATAAGCGCTGGGCAGACCTAGATCCACCTTTGCTACTATACATCGACCATCGTTTAGTTGATTTTAATGAAGCTTCTTCCGATGGGGCTGATATACGCATAACTAATACCTCTAATCAACTCTTATCTAGTCAAATTCGCTATTGGGATCCCATTGCGCGCCGAGCTTTGGTGTGGGTTAAAACTCACCCCCAAGACTTAGTCTTGTATTATGGTAAATCTGGTGCGCCAATGCTAGATAGCACCCAAGACTTATGGGGAGCTTGGCCTGATTCTGCGTTAATAGCTTTTACCCGCATAGATTTAGATGATTTTGAAGATGGCGATATAACTAATAACTTGCCTGGAACTTTAGCCCAACATAATTGGTATAGAGGCTTAGATTCATTGTCAAGATATGTGGAACCTGCCGCAGATGCTTCTAGTAAATTGTTGATAGCCGATGATTCTTTGGGGCGCAATAAGGTTTTGCGAATTCGTTACACTAGCGAGATGAACTCATGGGTGCTAATGGGTACTATACTAAGCCAAACACCAAAAGATTTTCGCATGCTTGACTCTATAGTACTTTGGGCCCGGGGAGATGGTAATATGTTTGTGGCCTTAGAGAATAGCACTATACAACCAGAAATAAAAGCTTGGAAAACTTTTGCTCTCCATAAAGATTGGCAACGCTATATGGTGCGTCCCCAAGATTTTGAAGAACCGGGTATAGGAGGAAATCGCGGTTGGGAAGCTGTGCATAAAGAAATCACTACTTTAAGCGTGTTTGGGCAAGGGGGAACTGAGCTCTGGATAGATGATGTGCAAATTTTTGGCATATCGCCTTTTGAACTCTTGATAAATTTTTAGTAAATTAAAATAGTAGGCAATAAAATAATTATTAAGGGTTAGTTCATGGTTTCGTATAAAAAAATCGCAGCTGGTCTGCTAAGTGTTTGTGTTTTGTTTGTCAATGTATCGTGGGGGCAAGAAAGCTTGCGTTCCGTGGCTGAAGCAAAAAACATTTCCATTGGTTCTATATTAAATTCAGAGTGGTTTAGTAATGGGGTAGTTCCTGAATACGAGCCCATTCATAAAGCACAATTTAACATGGTGGTAGCCGAAAACGAAATGAAATTTGATGCTCTCCAACCAAGTCAGGGCAATTTTAATTTTAGCAGAGCCGATAAATTAATGCAATACGCAGCGGCTAATAATATGCAAGTGCGAGGTCACGCTTTGGCGTGGCACAGTCAAGTTCCAGGTTGGATTAAAAATGGATCATGGACTAGGGGATCTTTGCTTGCGGTGTTGAAAAATCATATTACCACTGTAGTTACAAAATACAAAGGTCAAATTAAAGAATGGGATGTGGTGAACGAAGCAATTTGTGATGATACCCCCAAAGGTTGGCGGGAAAGTAATTGTAGCGGATCTTCTTCTATTTGGCATACTGTTATTGGTCCTGATTTTATAGATTCAGCTTTTGTTTGGGCCCACGCTGCGGACCCTGACGCGGAGCTTTATTACAACGATTATGCACTGGAATGGGGAGTGGCTAGCAACAGCAAAGCTGGATTCTTGTTGGATAAAGTAAAGACTTGGATAAAGAATGGTATTCCTATACATGGTGTGGGTACGCAAACTCATATTGAAATAAGCCATACTAATACCCCGGCAAACACTAGAGCTTTGGCTAAGGAATTACATAAATTGGGATTAAAACTGCAAATTACAGAAATAGATATAGGTTTTAAGCAAGGTGTTACGCCTACCCAAGCTGATTATGAGCAGCAAGGTAAAATGTATGCTCAATTTATGGACATACTTATGGAAGAGCCCAATATGTCTTCTTTTGTAATCTGGGGTTTCACCGATAAATATTCTTGGCTACCTAAATATCAAAGCAAAGATTTTGGCTTAATTTACGATATGGATTTAAAAACTAAACCCGCTTACGATAGTCTATTAGCAGCTATGAAGCGCGGTGATAGCAAACCAGCTTATGACCCCACCATTCCTGATTTACCAGATACAAATATCATCGAAGAACCCGAAGACAGAGCACCTTTTACTACCGCCATAGCGATTCCAGGTGTGGTAGAGGTAGAAAACTATGATAAAGGTGGTCAAGGGGCGGCTTATTATGACAATGACCCTGAAAACCAAGGGGGTGAATATCGTAATGATGGGGTGGATATTGCAGGAAATGGATCTGAAGGCTATGCTGTGGCGTGGACTGAGGCTGGTGAATGGTTGGAATATACAGTGAATATCACCGAAAGTGCTCCACTTTACTTGTACTATAGAGCATCTACAGAGTTAGATGAGGCTAGTTTTCATTTAGAGTTAAATGGTGAAGCTATAACTGAGGTGCTAAGTGTGGCTAACACTGGCGGCTGGAACGATTACGAAGTAAATAGCCCAGGCATAGCGTTATTAAAAACATTGCCCTCTGGCGAGCATACTTTACGCTTAGTTTTTGACACTGGAGGCTTTAACTTAGATTGGATAGCTTTTGATAGTGACCCAACAACTTCAATTTTAAGAAAAGCGCAAAGTATAAATTGGAAAGTAAAAGCCCCTCAATGGGATTTATTAGGCCGCAATAAAAAATAATTCTTAAATAAAAAAACGCCTGTTCAAAAACAGGCGTTTTTTTTGGCAAAAATTCACAAACTTTGTTTGGCAATCAGATTCGCAACAGCCTCTATTCTTCCGGTTATAGAAAAAGTTTTCACAATTTTTCCAGTGCTGACTTCTATAATGCGGGCCTCAACTTTGGTGCTTGTGCCTTCGCCTAACATGGTTCCCGTCATCATATATTCGGCACCGAGGATTTCTCCCATCTCCACAGGATTAGCAATCATACCTGTAGCTCCTAAAGTTTGTTCTTCCATGATTTCATTTAATTTTGTGCGTTCTACAATTTGATAAGAGCCAACCCTGTGGATTTGTCCTGCAATCATGTCTGCAAGTAGGGTTGCCTGGGCTTGGTCACTATACCAAGTTCGTGGCGCATTAAAGGGTATAATAGCTAAAGTGGGAGCAGCTTTGCTTGGCGAGCCATCTCCGCAGGCAGCCATGGCGATTTCACTAGCTTTAGAACCTAATTCTATTTTTTTTATAGCACTTAAGATAGCATCACTGGCATTACCATGCCCCATAGCTTTAAGTTTAGTAGAGTAGATACTAGCATCAGCAGCGTTGAGTATATTTATATCTAAAACAAGTTCTTGCATGGTAAAAGTAGAGGCTTCTGAAAGTCCCTGAATCACACCTTTTTCTTGGATACTGAGTGCTATTTTCAGAGTGTTTATAGCATTGGAGTTGTTTTTTAATCCGTAATTGTTGAGCATAACTGTAAGGGGTTGAATGGCCGCTACAGCGCCAGTGCCTCGTATATTTAGCTTAACTCCGCATTCTTTGGGCTCCATTTTATAGTTGAAATCAGCTCTTTTGCGTTCCACTAAATCCACTTGAATGGCTGGTACTTGCAAATCAGGAGTGGCGCGATAAAAATGTTCCCCTGCTGTGCGCAGAGCAAAAGCATCAGGATAAAAAATCGCATCACCTTTATCATTGGTAATGGTAGTGCGTACAACTTTTCGATTAGGTGCTGTGATTTTAATAGGAAATTCTGTTAAAGCAGTGCTATCAACCTTAGCGCTAAGCACCCATGGTTCAAAAGCTTGGCCAGGACTAGTTAAAACTTGGTTATCCCCAGAAACAACTTCTAAGTTAATTTTTTTAAGGACATCGTTATATGCTTTATTGACTTCATCTAAATTTACGGGGATAGCATCGTCATCACCTAAGCTTTCTGCAGCAGAAAGCAAAAGTCGTTCTTCAGTGAAAACCCTAATTAATTCGTCCATGCGCGCTTTTGCGTTTAATGCATCTACAATTTCCCCTGCTTCTATGTTTTTTAAAGCGTTGTTTGCCACTGTGGTCAAAGCTTTGCCCGCCTCTTGCATAGCTAATCTTTTTGCAGCTGCGAATTTAGACTTTTTTAAAACTGCCATGCTTCTGTAATTTTTGCCTTGGGTGGACCGTTTGGTAATTTCCACACCTTGTAAATCGCCTTGGGAGGTCAAATTAGTGCGAGAATCTAGCCAACGGTTCACTTGTTCCCTGTTGCCCATGCGTTGGGAGGTAGTGCGACTTTGTTGGTTAACCTTAACATTTACTGTTATTTGCTTCTGAATCTGTCCAATCGCTAAGTTATCAGCATCTTCTTGGCTGTGGGGTGAAGATGCTATGCCCACAAAATACATTTCTAAAGGATAAGCTGGGTCATTTCCCACATCAGTTAAAGAGCCTGAGTTTTGTGCCCATATTAAAGATGTTATACTAAAAATTAAGGTGAAAAAAGTTAATTTTATCGTTGCCATATAAACCTCTCATAAATAAAAGAACCTGCAAAATGCAGGCTCTAATCCAGTATTAATTACTTACTTGCATAATTAGTAGTTTTTTATTCACATTTAAACGACTGACTTTAGCTGATTTAATTTGGCGTCGTATAAACCTTTCTAGGCGTGAAGAACGATCAAATTCGTCAGCTTTAGCCCAAACTATATAGTCCATGGTTTGTTTTGTTATAATATTTTCTTTGGTTCTAAAGTTGTCTTCCAACAAATCGGCAATATCATCTTGTATATCATCGAGCTTGTTTTTGGGAATAGTAGTATCAAACTTGAAAATCACTTTGTATTGTACCCCTTTTTTTAGGTCTGTGGTCCAATAGTTGGTAATTCTTTGCAAGACTTTATCAATGGCATCGGCGATAGCTTCTTCTACTAAAGGCTCCATATTTGTGCCTGGACGGGGCTTGGAGTAGCCAGTTTCGGTACCTAAAAGTCGTGCGGTAGTGGTTTCATAGGCTTTAACTACTACTGAAGCTTTGCCAGATTGCACTTTCCCAGAAAACACTATGTAAACATCGGAACCCAAGGTCAAGGCCAGTTGATAAGCTGGATCTTGGTCTTGATCTGCGAGGCTACTTTGCATTTCAGTCATCTGTGCTAGTTGATCTTGAGCTCTAGGGACTATAACATCGTATTGTTTGGTGGTTAAGTGTGATTCAATGACTCCAGCTGCGTGGCGAGCTAAATTATTGGTGTCGAAAACTTTAATAGGAGTTTCACCACTTTTAACTTCTGGCAAAACCATAATGGTGGGGTTGCCTAAAGCGTCGCGCAAATCTTCTCCGGATTTTATCACCCCTAATTCGCTCATGGCAACTTGCAAAGCTCTTTTGTTAATGCGGACTTTTTTGGTGCGTTTTATCCCGTTTTTTATGCGCACTTGGCCATCCACTTTTTTGGCTTCCCAAGTAACATATTTGCGAATATTATCCATTCTAAAAAAAGCATCAGCATAGCGAGAGAAAGCTTTTTTGGTTTCTACTGTACTTAAAATAGGATCATTGCCGCCATCAAGAATGAACCACACAGCCGCTTTTATGGCGTCGTCGTTTGCAGCATCTACATTGGCGCCTTGTCCTGTGGCCTTTATGGTAACTTCAGTGGGGCTATAAACTTCACTTAAACTAGCTTCGCGTGATATTGGCAAATTGCTAGCCCAGGTCCAAGTTACTAGTAAAAGCAAAATTTTAATATAATTTCCCATGGAAACTCCTTGTTTACATACAATGTAGATTAGAATTAGCAAATAGTAAACAAACTTTAAAGGTAAAAACTATTTTGTGTGATATTAATCACTCTTTAATTGTGGTGATTAATAGTAAATAGCAATGAAATTTGGAGGCGAAATGCACTGGGATTCTCTATTAGCTTCTTCCCGTTATGGACATAATAGCGCTACAGATCGAAATAGAACTGAGTTTCACAAGGATTACGATCGCATTGTTTTTAGCACGGCATTTAGGCGTTTAGGGCGTAAAACCCAAGTCCACCCTTTTAGTATAAACGATCATGTTCACAGTCGCCTTACCCATAGCATAGAAGTTTCTAGCGTGGGGCGTAGCTTAGCCATTGCGGTTTTTAATTTAATACGGCATGAATTTCCTCAAGAACTCACAGAATATCATTTGGGTACTATTTTGCAAAGCGCATGTTTGGCTCATGATATTGGTAATCCTCCTTTTGGCCATGCGGGGGAAGCGGCTATTAGAGATTGGTTTAAAAACAATAGAAATTCCACTGCTTTGCAATCTCTTAGTGATGAACAGCTGTCTGATTTTACGAATTTTGATGGCAATGCCCAAGGATTTCGCATTTTATCCAAATTAGAATATCATTTTATGGATGGAGGAATGCGATTAACCTATGCTACTTTAGGCTCAATGGTGAAATATCCCCAGTTAGCGAAGTTTGGATTTCCCACCAGTATTTTTAACAGTGAAGAAGAGTTATACAGGCAAAGCTGTCGTGAATTGGGAATAAAAGAAGTATCGCCAGGTAAATGGGTGCGCCACCCTTTGAGCTATTTAATGGAAGCGGCAGATGATATTTGTTATGCGATTTTAGATGTGGAAGATGCCATTGAGCTGGGAATTATTGGCTTTAGTGATGTACGGGAGCTTTTTGCACTGCTAACCGCCCATGAGATTGATATAGACGAAGAATACAAAGCTAATCAGGAAAATTTCAGAGATTTTCTTTCTAGTATTCGTGGAAAAGCTATTCAAAATCTTATAGAAACCGTTTCCAAGGTGTTTGTGGAACACTATAAAATTATAATGCAGGGTAAATTGGCTTTGCCCTTACTAGAATTAAGCTCTGCTCCCCCAGTACAGGGCATTCATTACGCCAAAAAGTTGGCAAGAAAACGTATTTATCCCGATCAACGTAAAACTGAGCTAGAAGTGGGGAGTTATGCCACTTTAAATACCATTTTAGATGCTTTTATAAACGGAATATACGAATATTTCACCGTGAAAAACAATGGTTACAGAGCGGAGCGCATTGTGCGAATTATAGGACAACAAAAGATTGATTCCGCCGAAAATTTAGCCGAAGCTTACCATCAAGTTTTAGATTTTGTCAGCGGCATGACTGATAATTACGCTACATATTTGGCTCGACAAATTGGCGGTTTAAGTCAAGGATTATAAAGAAGATGGAGGCGGCCAGCGGGGATTTTTACTGGACATATCAATGCTGTAAAAATCTTTTTCAAAGCGGCTGCAATCCATATTTAATAATTGCAGAATATAGCGGCTTATCCACTTGCTAATTTTTAAAACCACGATTTTTTGTCTTAATCTTCCTTGACTATCGCGGTTGATAATATCGGGAAGAGAACTAGTGGTCATAATTTCGTCTAAATACTTGCTATTCAGCTTTTCACGAGCTTCTTGGGAAGTATGAAAATGCGTTACTCCAAAGCACACCCTGTTAGGTTCCGCTTGTTTGAGAAATTCGCTGCATTGCACAATGGTAGAACCAGTGCGTACCATATCGTCTAAAATGATAACATCTTTGCCTTTAAGGTAGTCTAAATCCACATCGGAATTAGGGCTTAAAGTCATAGAAACATTGCGTTCGCCATTACGAACTTTGTCCATAACAATGCGCTTGCATTCGGGAAGCTGTAAAGCTTGCCAAACTTGATTTACAAAAGGCATGGCTCCATTATCTGGGGCCACTAGAACTAAATTATCCCCATCTTTTCCAGTTTGCACAAAGTTTGAGGTGCGAATATAATGGGCATAAATATCATTGGGTATTAGGTTGTGAAAATCTTCGTGAAATACTTCTTCGAAAATATTTTGCACTTTCACTGAGTGATTATGTACGGTTATCACAGAATCCACCCCAGCTTGTTTAAGCAGTTGGGCGTATAAAAGACCTGTGAAAGCCTGTCCATCAAAGCGTTTTAAATCGGCCACTTCGCGATCTCTTTCGAGCTTACCGCGTCTAAAAGGACCGCGATCTTGGGCAGAATAAAATAAATCTGGTTCGATGAGCACCACTCGTTCGGCGCCATTATCTTTGGCCGCTCGGGCTAAGATAAAGTTGCGCATGGCTAAGCTGTTGCGCTCATACATTTGCGTGGCAGTGGAGCATATTACTACGGTTTGCCCTTTAAGCTTTTGCCCAATATTTTCTAGATCATCGGGATCAGAAATAAAACGCGGACAGAATTCCGAGTTGGCAAAAGTTTTGAGAGATACCAAATCTGCAATTTCTTCACGAATTCCCAAATGTTGTGCCATATCTATGGCGAAAGGGTTATCGGAGTAGTTGCTAGTGAGTAATATGCGTTCCATATATGCCTTTAGTCTATTTTAATTGAGACAGGTTTTGTTTTCCAAATTTCTTCGTTGTATTGAGCAATGGTGCGATCCGAGCTAAATTTGCTCATGCGCGCCACATTGAGTATGGCCATTTTAGCCCAATCTTTGGTTTTGGTATATGCTTTGGCAACTTCGTCATGCTTATCAGCAAAAGATTGGAAGTCAGCGAGCAGCATATACTGGTCATGATTGAGTAGGTCATCTACAATAGGCTTAAATGTGCCTGGTTGCTCAGGATTAAAGAAGTCAGACTCTATCAAGTCTATAATGCGCTTGATATTTTCATTGGATTCGTAGTAATCTCTGGGGCGATAGCCTTGCTGCTGCAATGCAACCACTTCTTCCACGGTCATACCAAAAATGAACATGTTGTCGTGACCCACTTCTTCTACCATTTCCACATTAGCACCATCTAAAGTACCGATGGTTAAAGCGCCATTAAGGGCAAACTTCATGTTTCCAGTACCAGAAGCTTCGGTTCCTGCGGTGGAAATCTGTTCAGATAAATCACAAGCAGGAATAATGCGCTCAGCATAAGAAACACGGTAGTTTTCGAGGAAAATCAACTTGAGGCGACCTTTTACTTCGGGGTCGTTGTTGATCATGGCTGCCACGGAGTTAGCTAAACGCACAATTTGCTTAGCCATCCAATAACCAGGAGCGGCTTTTCCACCAATCATAATGGTGCGAGGCACAATATCTTCACCATCTTTAAGACGGATGTATAAGTGAATGCAATGGAGAATATTTAGTAGTTGACGCTTATATTCGTGAATGCGTTTCACTTGGATATCGAACATAGTGTTAGGATCTACTTCATCACCTTGCTGCTCTTTAATAAATTCAGCTAAACGCACTTTGTTTTGATGCTTAATAGCCATAAATTCTTTTTGGAAAGCTGCATTAGTGGCAAACTTTTCGATATCTTTGATATGGGTTAAATCTTTTACCCATTCATCGCCAATTTTGGAGCTAATTAGTTCAGACATGGCAGGGTTAGCTTTGCGCACCCAGCGTCTAGGAGTAACTCCATTGGTTTTGTTGTTGAATTTTTCGGGCCATAGTTCGTTAAAATCATTGAAAAGCGTAGTTTTTAGCAAATCGCTATGCAAAGCAGCTACACCGTTTACTGAATGCGAACCTACAATAGATAGGTACGCCATGCGAACAGATTTTTCGGGGCTTTCTTCAATAATAGACATGCGCTCTAAACGCTCACCGTCACCCATCCACTTCATGGATACTTCTTTTAAGAATCTGGAGTTGATTTCATAGATGATGTCCATGTGGCGAGGCAATAGTCTTTGCATTAAATCCACAGACCATTTTTCTAAAGCTTCAGGCATTAAAGTATGGTTGGTATATGCAAAAACATTGGTGGTGATTTCCCACGCGCGATCCCAAGAAAGATCTTCTTCGTCTAGCAATAGACGCATTAGTTCGGGAATAGCAATGGCGGGGTGGGTATCGTTAAGTTGGATTGCAATTTTGTTTTCAAAATTGTCAAAAGTATCGTTGTGTTTTTTCCAGCGACGCAAAATATCTTGTAATGAAGCGGCGCAAAGGAAATATTGCTGCTTAAGGCGCAATTCTTTACCGCTACTCATAGAGTCGTTGGGGTAGAGAACTTTAGAAATGGCTTCGGAAAGCTCCATATCTTGTACTGCTGCGATATAGTCGCCACTATTAAAGTATGCCAAACCAAAATCGTCGGCGCTTTTGGCAGACCATAGGCGCAAATTGTTTACAGTATTATTGCGATAGCCAGGTACTGGGGTATCGTAGGGGAGAGCTATAACTTTATCGCCGGGAATCCAAGTATATTTGGTTTCGCCTTTATCGTTAACCCAAGAATTTACATGGCCATAAAAGTTAATTTCCATGGAGTTGCTAGGACGAGCGATTTCCCAAGGGTTGGTTAAACGCAACCAGCTATCGGGATGCTCTTCTTGCACACCATCGTTAATGCTTTGACGGAACATACCGTATTCATAGCGAATACCCATGCCAGTGGCAGGGAGTTCTAAAGTCGCCATGGAGTCTAAGAAACAAGCTGCTAAACGACCTAAACCGCCATTTCCTAAACCTGCATCAACTTCTTCTTCTCTGAGTTCTTCGTAAGTCATGCCTAATTCGTGTAAGGCTTCTGTTACGGATTCTTCTACATCTAAGTTGAGCACACTATTACCAAGAGTACGGCCAATTAGGTATTCCAAAGATAGGTAGTAAACTCTTTTTACATCTTGAGCATAATATTCTTGTTGAGTTTTGATCCAGCGTTCGATTAAACGATCGCGTACAGAGTATGCTAAAGCCAAAAACTTTTCATGCTCGGTAGCAGATTCTTCGTCACGAGCTAAAGTGTGATGTAGATGTTCTGCAAATGTTGCGCGGAACGCTTCTACAGAAGATTCTAAAAAGTTTAAATCCTGGTTTAAATTTTGTTTTTTCTTAGTTGTTTTTTTTGCCATGGATTGTTGCCCTTTTTTAATGGTTAAAGGTTAAACTACATTTCATTTTTTGATAAGTCGCAAAAATTATTTTTTGCTGGGAGTTAAAGTCTTTTTGTACAAAGCTTTATCATTCAAAATTTTTATAGCTTCTAGCACTTGCTTATCGGTTTTTAGACCATGAGCAATACGCGCTTCATCTCCCATTGCAGCTGCTAATAATTCTCTTTTTATAGCATCGAGGATATAACTTTTACTATTATCAAATTGCAATTCACGATGCAAATGTAGTTGTTTTTTTAATTCTGTTAAACTTTGTGCCAGTTCTTTAGAGCTAATGGTTTCTGAACTGTCTCCTAAAAAGTTTTGTTCTTTAAGTAAAATATCTTCTATTATGTCAGCGGTGGCTTGGGCGTTAGTTTTAACTTTACTAAAGGTAGTGTCTGCGGCGCAGAAGTTTTTAAATGCAGTGTATAGAGAATCAGGAACCTCAAAGTTCTCATCTAATTTATAGCCACTTTTTTCTAATAGTGGACGATATCTAATCGCAAATTTAAAGAACATGGTCATGCGTTCTTGTAATTGCACAATCCAAGGAATGGTATTTAAGTCCACTTCAATATCAGGGGTGATTCCACCATCGCCAAACATTTTGCGCCCACCTGCGGTATGATATACTTGAGTATCCGCAGCTGCGGTGTCTGCTTTAGTGCCTTCTTCGAGTCCTTCATAATCTTCAAAGTTTGCTTCAGCTTCGTTTTTGGTTTTGATGGCATTTTCAGGCTTGTTTATGCAACGACCCATAGGTAAATAGTAAAGGGCGGTGGTTAGCTTTAAAGCATGGCCTTGGTTGTTAAGGGGGAAAATTGTCTGCACTGAACCCTTACCAAAGGTAGCCTTGCCCAATATTACACCTCTATCCCAGTCTTGTATGGCTCCTGCTACAATTTCGGAAGCGGAAGCTGAACCTTCATTTACCAGTACGACTAAGGGGGTTTTATCATTTAAAATGCCATTTTTAGTGGCCACGGATTCTGTTTCTTGAGTGCGTCCTTTAGTGCTTACCACCACATTGCCTTTTTTTAGGAAAAGTTCGCTGACTTCCACGGCTTGGTTGAGCAATCCTCCAGGATTAAACCTTAGATCCAAGATCATTTTTTTCATGCCTTGTTTTTTCAAATCTTTTATAGCTTGTTCTAATTCAGAAACGGTTTTTTGGGAGAATTGCGCAAGTTTTATATAACCAATATCTTTGCTCACAAAGCCAGCGTAAGGTACAGCATGAACTACAATAATGGCTCTTTTTATAGTGTAATCAATGGGTTGAGTAACACCTTCTCGGGCAATGGTAATGTTTACATTAGTCCCTACTTTGCCTCGCAATTTTTCTACTGCTTTGTCTAGGGGCAAATCCCGAGTAGATTTACCTTCGATTTTGATAATGCGATCCCCAGCTTGCAAGCCCACAGCAAAAGCCGGAGTTCCCTGTAAAGGTGAGATTACTGTTAATTGGTTGTCTCGCACCGAAATAGTGATACCAATACCGCCAAATTGTCCGTCGGTGGTAACTTTAAGATCGTCATAATCTTTGGGGCTAAAGACCGTGGTATGAGGGTCTAAAATGTTGCGTATGCCATCTAGGGCGGCGTCGGTAATTTTTGAAGGATCAACTTCTTCTACATACTTTAAGTTAATTTCAGAAAGAACTCTATTAAAACGTGAAACTTCTTCGTAAAAATCTCCAGTTTTATCAGCAAAAGAAAAGCTTACCATGCAAATTAAAAATGCGGGTAAAAAGAGTTTTAAGTTTAATATGATTTTTTTATTCATTGGGCTATCCATTTATCAAATTATAGTCATATTATTTAGTGATGTGTGCTAAAATAGAGTCTAATATGTTTTTGTGAATATCGATTTTGCATTGAGTGCCATCTAAAAGTGAGCATTTTTCGGGAAAATCTTTGGCTATTTGCTGGTAACCTTGGCGCACTCTATTAAAAAAGTCGTGTTTTTCTTGTTCTAAACGATCCGCCACGCGGTTTTCCTTTGCAGCGCGGTCCCTAAAGACTTCTACGGGGATATCTAAAATAAAAGTATGACTGGGCCATAGATCTTCGACAGCGATGTCTATGACTGTGCGCAGAGTGTCTAAGCTTAATTGGCGACCGTAGCCCTGGTAGGCCATAGAAGACCAGGCGAAGCGGTCAGCTAGCACCACTTTACCCTGTTTTAGAGCTGGCCGCACTACTTCGTTAAGTAGTTGAGCGCGAGCGGCGTTGTAAAGCAGCAATTCTGTGGTGAAGTTCATAGCGCCGTGAGCCGGGCTGAGAATAATATTGCGAATTTTTTCGGAGATTTCAGTGCCACCAGGTTCACGAATGCGCACGGTGGGAAATCCTCTGCGACCTAATTCTTCGCATAAAAGGTTGATTTGCGTGGATTTTCCACAGCCATCTAAGCCTTCTATGCAAAAAAATCTATGCTCAGGGGAGGAACTCATATTTGCTACGCTCCGTGACATTTTTTAAATTTCTTCCCTGAACCGCACCAGCAAGGATCGTTGCGACCGACTTTGGGACCTGCGCGATGAGGTACTTTAGCCGCTGGTGCGGGGGCTGGAGTTGGGCGTGCTGCACCAGAACTAGCAGCGCTTTTAACCTCTTTGATTTCTGAAGTGTTTTCCACCATTTGTTGGGGTCTGCGCGCAGTGGGAGTACTCGCTGCCACGCCTCCAGATTCTACACGCACATTTAGCATGCGTAAAGTGGTGAGTGTGGCAATGCTTTCTAAGCATTCTTCAAAAAGATCAAAACCTTCTTTTTTATAGACCATTAAAGGATCTTTTTGGGCGTATCCATGGAATCGTATAGCCTCGCGGAGATGATCCATGGCTAACAAGTGGTCGCGCCAGTGTTGGTCAATGGTGAAAAGCAAAATACGGCGCTCTAAAGCACGGAAATCTTCTTCGGGAATCAACGCTTCGAGAGAATGATATTTCTCCTTACATAAGTCAATTACTTCATCTAAAAGGTCATGGGGGTCCAAAGTGGCTAAATGTTCGGCGCTAGGCTTGTATTCAATGCTAAAATTGCGGCGCAATTCAGTGGAAAGCGCTTCCATATCCCAATCTTCGTAATAAGAGCCTGGGGCAATATATTGGCTGACTTTAATATCCACCGCATCTTCAATGCGATTGAGGATTTCTTGGTTAACATTTTCACCAAATAAAATGGCTTGGCGCAAGCCGTAAATTACTTTGCGTTGCTCGTTCATGACATTATCGTAGTCGAGCAAATGCTTACGCTGTTCAAAACCATGGCCTTCCACACGCTTTTGCGCGGTGCGAATAGCTCTGGTTAAAAGCCCCGCCTCAATAGCTTCATCGTCTTTGTAACCAAAGCGTTCCATGCGAGTGCGTAAACTATCGCCGCCAAAAATGCGTAGCAAATCATCTTCTAAAGACAAGAAATAGCGAGACTCTCCTGGATCACCTTGCCTTCCTGCACGACCGCGTAACTGGTTATCTATACGGCGAGATTCATGTCTTTCAGTTCCTAGTACATATAAACCGCCCAATTCTTTAACGCCTTCGCCCAGGCTAATATCGGTTCCCCTTCCCGCCATATTGGTAGAAATAGTAACGCGTTTTTGATGTCCGGCAAATTGGATGATTTCTGCTTCGCGTCCGTGGTTTTTAGCGTTGAGAATCTCGTAGGGCACCCCAGATCGAGTGAGCATTTTGGCTAAAACTTCAGATTTCTCCACAGAAACCGTTCCCACCAGTACCGGTTGTCCTTTTTGATAACGAGCTTTAATTTCATCTACTATAAACTTCCATTTTAGCTCTTCGGTGCGATAAACCCTATCATCTGCATCTAGTCGCACACAAGGTTTATGAGTGGGAATCACCCAAGTGGCCATATTATAGATTTTCAAAAATTCCGAAGCTTCGGTTTCTGCTGTACCCGTCATACCCGAAAGCTTGTTGTACATGCGGAAGTAGTTTTGGAAAGTAATGGTGGCCAAGGTTTGGTTTTCCCGGCGAATAGACACACCTTCTTTGGCTTCAAGGGCTTGGTGCAGACCTTCGGAATAGCGTCGCCCTTCCATTAAACGCCCAGTGTTTTCATCTACGATTACTACTTCGCCATCTTTGACGATATAATCCACATCTTTACTAAAAGCCACATGAGCGCGTAGGGCTTGCATGGTAAAATGCACCCATTCAGCGTGTTCGCCATAGAGGTTGCTAATACCTAAGAGTTTTTCTACTAAAACCACCCCTTGGTCAGTGAGTTGGATGTTTTTAGTTTTTTCGTCGTAGCTAAAATCCGTATTTATTTTTAAAGAAGGGATAATAGTATTGGCTTTTTGATATTTGTCTGTGGAATCTTCCGCTGGACCAGATATAATTAAAGGTGTACGAGCTTCGTCAATTAAAATAGAGTCAACTTCATCCACAATACAGTAGTTTAGGGGGCGTTGCACCACATCTTCTAGGTCTGTGGCCATATTATCGCGCAAATAGTCAAAACCAAATTCGTTGTTGGTGCCGTAAGTAACATCGGCAGCATAAGATTCTTTGCGATCTTCGGAGCTTAAACCGTGTACAATGGTTCCAACTGTAAGGCCTAAAAAGTTATAAGCTCTTCCCATGTTTTCCGCATCGCGAGCGGCCAAATAGTCGTTTACGGTAATAACATGAACTCCTTCACCAGAAAGAGCGTTCAAATATACTGGACAAGCGGCGGCTAGGGTTTTACCTTCTCCCGTGGCCATTTCTGCAATGGCGCCTTCGTGGAGAACTAATCCACCCACTAATTGCACTTCAAAGGGCATCATGCGGAAAGGTCGCACCGATTCGGGGTAAAGTTCCCGCACCCGAGCGTAAAATTCAGCGGGTAAATAAACTTCGTAAATAGGCGTGCCCTGTTCAATTTCTTTTTTAGCTTTTTGGGCAACTTGCTGCAGTTCGGAGCTAAGTTGAGAAAAATCAAATTGGTGTTTTTCATCAAAGACATTAAAGATTCCCAAACGGCGGTCGCAAGCTTCTTGACACAAAGCATAAGCTTCTGCTTTAATATCGTCTAAGCTTTCACCTTGCTCAATGCGAGAGCGAAACTCAGCTGTTTTTTGTGCTAAAACTTGGTCATCTAAAGTGGCAAAGCCTTGTTGGAAATTTGCGATTTCTTCCAGAATAGGCTTGTATGTTTTAATCTTGCGTTGATGGGGAGTGCCAAAAATTTTATGAAGTACTTTATCAAAAATCATGATTTGCTTAGTTCCAGTTTTAAATTATGCAATTTAACATCAATAATTTTACCTTGGGGGAAAATAAAGTTAATCTTTTGCATAATTTCATTTTCTATTTCATTAACTTGAGGTTGAGCCTGTTCTGAAAAATAGAAAATATTAGCCACAAGGACCCTAATTGCTGCTTCAAAGTTTTTAATAGACCGTGCTAAGGACTTTTCTTTGCTAAAAAGCGCCAAATCACAACTAAATTTTACTTGTTCTTTTCCTTGTTGCAAAGGGCCAGAAATACCAGAAAGCACTACGGAGCTGGCAGCATTTATTTTAACCTCAGTTGGTGCTGCAGTTTGAATTGGTGAATCTTCCACTTTAGCTTTGGGTGTTGGTGCTTCAACAACTGGTGATTCTTCCATTTCAGCTTTGGGTGCTGCAATTTCATCAGAGGCAACTTCTTCTACCGGTAGCTTGTTTGGGCGCTCTGCTTCCACGATTTCGGTAGCTTTTTTTACAATATCAATCAACTTGGTGTCTTCTATTAACGATGGTGGTGGTGGGCTGATTTCCATTGTTGGCGGCTTATCTGGATGCTCTGCTTCTACAATTTGCGTAGCTTTTTCCATTATTTCTGTGAGTCTGGCCTCTTCTGACTGGGAAATATCATTTTCTGTGGCAGTTAAAGAAGGTTCTTCTAAAACTTCGTCATATAGTATGCTATCTAAATATTCATCGCTAGCACCCCTCAACAAATTTTGAAAATCTTCATCGGTTACGGTGGATTTAAAATCCTCTTCACCAAAATCTTGCCAAGAAACATCATCTTTTTTTTGTAAATACCAAAACCAAATGCTGTTAGCCAAGGCAACCAATGCTAAAACTCCTATTGCCCACGGGAGTATAGATTTTCGTTTTTTGTTTTTTCGTGGTGCATGCAGTGTTTTGCGTTCACGCTTAATTAATGGTTCGGGATCAGCTATGGAAGGTGCTGAAATAGGCTCTTTTATTGGTGGAGCACTACTTTCATCAGACTTTTCTGCATCTACAAAATCTGCAGATTCCGATAAAAGATCATCTAGGGCTTTGTCTAATTCATCACTCATCTTATTACCATCAGTTTGCTTTTATAGAGGACTTTGTTTTCTTGGGAAATGGTATAAATGTAGGTTCCCGAAGCCACGGGGTAGCCGTGATTATTGCGCAAATCCCAATCAAATTGAGGCGGTGTAATGTTTTTCTCAAAAAGTAAGCTTTCTTTTTTGCGCGTGGAGCTGTAAATCAAAGTTCCCACCACATTGTATATGGCGATTTTGATGTTTTTTTCTAAAGTAATGCCGGGAATTTGGTGCAAGTTTTTAAAGGTTATAGCGCCTTTTTCTCGGTGTTCGGAGTTGCTGGCTTTAAAAGGATTGGGAAAGGTATAAAACTTGGTGGGACCCACTACAAAGCGATATTCATAAGCATCGGTGGAATCTATGGGCCATAAGGTAAAATCATCTTCGTTACCATCTAAGGTGTGTCCCAAAGGGCTGGCTAAACTGGCGGAAAGCCAAACGCGTACGGTGTCTTGGGAAAGGAATTTGTAGCGTGGGCGCATCACGAGTAGGGAATCGCCTCTTTCTAGGCGCAAAGAGCGGAAATCTAAGGGAATATAGCGTGAATAGCGAGAGCGCAACGCCAGGGTGTGGTTTTCTTCGCTTTTAAGATTCACTAAATCGAGGGCTAAAAAGGAATCGGGGCCAAAAATCGCATATTCGCTTAAAGGTTTGGAAAATAAGATACGAATGTCGTCGTCGGGGTCAAATGTTCCCAGATTTTCGGGCCAAGTGCGCAGTACTCGCAGAGTAGAAGTGTCAGTTTTGACTTTTAAAATGCTGTCCAAAGAGCCGATTTGAAGTTTTTTACGATTTTGGCGAATGTCTAAATGATTTCCGCTGCTATCTAAGATGGAGTTTTGCACATAAATCCCCAATTTATCGTGACGCATAAAAGCATAAGGTGGTGCTTTGTGGTTAAAATGATCGCTGGGGGAAAGATAGTTGGGGGTGAAAATAGCCGTGTCAATGAGGCTCTTCTTTTTATTTTTTTTGCTTTGCAAAAAAGTGAAATTGCCGGGATATGCGCTTTCCATGGGGGTAATACCCTCGATGCCCCGGGCGGCGCTGTCCAGGCGCGAATATATTTGCAAATGTTTAGCAATACTGTCTTTGGTAACCGGTTCCGAAAAAGCAAAGACTAGGGAATGATTCACGGGAAAATAGTTGCGCAATAGTTTCAACTCGCCTTTAGCATCGGTGGTGAGGCGCGTGTATATATCCATGCGGGGTAAATCATCCCAACGCACCCTAAATGGCACTTTTAAATAGGGGGTCAAATAATCATTGGTGGCTAGGTATAAAGTGTCTGTTACAATATGATCTCCAGTCATATTGCTCACATCAAAGTTAAAGCGAATGGGTAAAACTTCTCCTGGACTAAGCCTTATGGGCGTGCTAACTCTGCTGATATGGGTGTTATCTTGCACCGTGGTCATGCCTGGTCTTTCCACCAAGTAGCTCATCCAGTCACCGTTGTCTAATTTCGTGTTTATAGCATGAATATTTAAGTTCATGGAACCAATATTGCGCAGTTCTACCCGGCGCGAGCTTTTGGTATTGTCAGAGCCTAAGATAAAAGCCACAGAATCCTGTAAATAAGTAAGAGAAAGTTCCCAACCCCCGGTGGTATCAACGCGCGGATAAACTATAAAAACCGTGTCTATTTTTTGGTCGTTGTTTATGTCGGTAATAGTGGTGCGCACCATGGCGAGTTGGGTTTTTGGATCTGGGGGAAAGGCGTATTCCAAAGTGTCTTTTTTAGTGCTATAATCGCTGACCCAAACATTGGGTTGGGCAGGGTCTTGGAGCAAAACTTCCCAAATACTGCTAAGCACATCGGCATTTACCGAATCGATGTCTCGGCCATAGGCAAAAAGCTTAACAGGCACTCCAGGCACCACGGGCAAATAGGGCGGATCATCGCCTAAAGCCCATCTTCCCACAATGGTATCGTGATATTCTCCTTTATCGAAGAAGCCCACTGCTCTAATGGAATCCAGCCAAGGTTTATGGTTGGGAATCAAAGAAATAGAGTGCGCGATGGTGGTGTCGGGGTCTCGCAAATAAACGGTGAGTAAATCGGGGCTTAGGTGCAGAGAATCGGCTCGGGGAATATAGCCGTTGCGAAAATCTGTGGGGTGCAAAGGTAAGCGAAACTTCACCGTATCTAGAATTTGCGCCAAAGTAGAATCGCTGTAAACCACTTGGCCTTCGCGCTGAAGTTCCCAAACTACTTGTACTTTGGGATCGTTTTTATCATCTACAAAAACGCGAATTTGCGTGGAATCGTCCACTTGACGGCGAATTTCCCCTTGGTTCATCACAGAATCTTGTAGTTTGCCGCCTCCATCTAGCCACAAAATGCGCAAGTTTGCCAAAGGAAGTTCATCGTAATATTTGAGCTTTAAAATCATCGCTTCGCTGCTCCAGCTTCCATCAGAAGCGCTTAGGCTAAAATGCAGAGAATCAGCTACTATATCTAGGGGAGGAATGGTGATTTCTGTGGTATAAAAGCCCGCTCCATCGGAGCTAACATTTTGGGTGCTGGCGTAATCGCAACTTTGTTTTTGTGAATTTCTTGGACTGGCATAAATGCACTTTAATTTGAACTCTAAGTTTGCATGGTTGTCTAAATCTGCTGTTTTTATCTTGATTTTAACTTCGTCACGGCGGTTTACTACTTCGTAAATTTTATTGCTTTTAAAGCTTTGACTAGCTTGGGAACCAATTTTTATACTTTCGATGGTGGGCAAGCGCGGTTTAAAATTCCATGCTAATTTAGCTTGGTTCACTTTGGGGCTGGTAAAGGAATCCGCAGGATTTATAGCAATGCGGGTATGGTAATCTCCCAAGGCTCCATAAGCTTGATTGGGTTGAAAGGGCGTGTTAGAACCCCGTTTGAGTATAGACATATTGACTTTTTGCAAGTCTTTACCTTGTACAACTGGCGCGGCAAACTGCACAGAATCTGAGCTTAAAATAGCAGTGCTAACCCCATCGGCGCGCAATTCAAGGTTTTTGGAAATCCAAAAGCCAGATTGTAAAAATAAATCTCTATCGCCGTAAGAAACTATGCGGGCATTGCGTTCTTGATTAAAACCCATTAAAACCGAACCCGAAGCATTGACTCCCACTGAAGGTCTAGTGGCTAAATGCAAGTTTTGGGCTAAACGAGTGTTGTTGGGCTTCACTTGGTTTAAAACCGTATTAAAAGTGAGGTTTAGCTTATGTTCTACTAGTTGTGCATCATCAGATAAAAGGGTTCCTTGGGCATTAATTTTGTAGCGGGAAAAGTGCGGTCTGACAATTCCGCCTTGTTGGTGTAAATAAGCGATGGCAGCATAGCCGTTGTTTATGCTGATTTCGGGGAAGTAGCTGCCAGATTTTCCTAAAATGCGTTCTATGCCCATCACTAAAGTTCCCCCTTGTCGCTGGATGGTATTGTAGCAAATAGCAGTGCTTCTGGTATAGACTATGGCATATAAATCGGGAGCTATATTGGTTAAAGAAAAGTGTCTGGAAAGGGTGTCTGCACGGGTGTTTCCTATGTCTATGAGAAAATCTAAGCTTGAAGTGGCTAATTTAGTTGGGCTTCCGGTGGTGAAATCGTTGTCATAGGCTATAAGTGTTAGTCTCCTTCCGGTTTCGTCAGTATGGGCGACTAGGCTGCGGTGATTGGCATCGGCGGCTACATCCAGATGGTATAAACCGTGATATTGGGGGGTGGCAATGGAATCTATGGCGAACAAGTATTGCTTAGGAGCTTGATCCGGATCGGGACGGTAATAAGGCATTTCCCATCTGATAGCAATATAGGGCCAAATAGAGCTGGTACTTTTGGGTTTAGAAGGGCCATGCACGCTAATAATAGTGTCCATGGAATTACCCAAGGGTGCTAGAGCCATGCGTAAATAGTTGCGTTGAGCGGCTATACCCCCAGAGTGCAAAGTGTCACTGGGGCAACCGCCAGCTACCGTGGGTGGGGCACTGCAAGGCCAAAGTAGATAGTTTACTTGGTTAAAACCCGTGGGACGATCTTGTCGCCAACTATAGCGACCCGTGGGACCCAAAAAGTTGGTGTCATTGCTCCATTGGGCAATCCACCGCTGATCTTGAGCATAAAAATCGGTGAAAATGGGAATGGCTGATTTGCCTGTGCTACCAGTTCCACCCCCGTAAAAATTTTGATAAAATCTATTGGTGTTGCTAAAGTTGCTAAAACCTGCTGTGTCTAGCACTTGAATTTTATGTTGCTCCACATTTACATCAAAAATCAAATGGTAATTGTAATAAGGTTCGATATTATCTGGCTTATTAGATTGAATAAAATACCACAAAAACATGGTTTTAAAGCTATTACCCCCAGAAGGTGAAATAATAGGTGTAGAGCCAAAATGCTCTGTGCCATGTTCGTGTTTTAGTATGGTATTAAGTGCGGTATCTATTACTGGTAGAAATAAAACCTTATCTACAGTGAGCTCTAAGCCTGAACTCCAGTCTGGTGCTATATGGCTGGTGTCAGTATTTTGACCGTTAAAGTCGTTTATAAATGAAATCTGGTGTTCCCCTGCATAAACTGGGAAAAAACACATAAAAAGAGCTAAAAACAAGAGATTAAGCATAGAAGAATGGCGCGTGGTGGCCACTTCGTCAAGAAAGCGCGTTTCTTGCTTTTTTTGTTCCTTTTTAAACTCTTCCCACTGGTTTTCTTTGAGTATTTCGATGGCACGCAGCTCTTTTTCGGCGTGAATTAGCGCTTGGCGTTTTTCGGCAATGACCTTTTTTTGCTGGTCAATGCGCTCTTGAACCAAGGTGCTACGCCTTTTCAGTTCACGAATCCAAGCTATGTGTTGTGCCATAAGACTGGCGCTTAAGTTTTGTCTATTGTTTACGGTTTGGGTAATTTCGTCACGAATTTGCTGAATTTCCTGGCGTAATTCCTCTAATTTGGCATAGGCCAAGCCTAGCTCACCTTGGGCAGTATCCCGTAGGCGTTCCCTGTGCTCTAATACCGTTTGCAAAGAAAAACGAAATTTTTTGGCCATATTGATATCATTATGCAAAAATTATGCCGAAATTTCCATTATCATTATGGGAATTAGGGCATTTGTAGATAATTCCAGTAAAAATCCATGATTTGATGCCCGTAGAGGTAAAAAATCGGTCCCATTAGGGCGATAAAGGGTCCAAAAGCGAAGCTTTCTTCTTCACTGGGCTTAAAAAAGCGCCAGGGCAAAATCACCAACAAAGCCACTATGGAAGCGCAAACCAAAGCGGCGAGGGCATGGCTCCACCCCATAAAAGCTCCCAGGGCAGCCAAAAGCTTGACATCGCCAAAGCCCATGGCAGCCTTGCCCAAAATGCGTCCCATAATTTGGGCGAAAATAAACAAAGAACCCCCGGCGATAATAGCTCCTAAAAAGCTGGATAAAAAAGTAGTTTGTGGGTTGAAAAACGCTAAAATCAAACCGATGGCGATGCCGCCCAAGCTTGTGGTATCGGGGATTAATTGGTGTTTGAAATCTACGGTGGCAATGGGAACGATGGTTAAAACTAGCCAAAAAACTGCCACTAAATGATACCAAGGCATGCTTCCATAAACCCCATAGACCCACCAAACACTAGCTGCGCCTAAAACTCCGCATAAAAGTTCTACTAGAGGATATTGAATGGATATTTTTTCTTGACAATTTGCGCATTTGCCTCGCAAAAGCAACCAACCCAAAAGGGGAATATTGTGCCGTGGGCGGATAGATTTTCCGCATTGGGTGCAATGGGAAGGAGGCCATGAAATAGGCATGTTGCGGGGAACTCGGTAAATGAGCACATTGAAAAAAGAGCCCACCGCTAAGCCCAGCAAAGCCGCCACGAAACTTATATACCATAAATCCATAATGTTAAACTAGCTTTTTTGCAGCTATTGATGATTTACAAAAGCATAAAAGTTCTATCTTTGTGAATAAATTCAACAATGAGGTTGCCGTGAACTACGCAGACGCAGGTGTGTCCCTAGAAAGAGCCGACAAAGCCATGAAAGGTGTGAAAAAATCCGTACGCTCCACTTTTAACGAAGGAGTGGTGGGCGATGTGGGTAATTTTGGCGGATTATTTTCCCTTCAACATCTCAATATGAAAGATCCTATTTTGGTGTCTTCGGTGGATGGTGTGGGCACTAAGCTCAAAGTTCATTTCGGTTTAAAATCTCATTCCCAAGCAGGCCAAGATATTGTAAATCACTGTGTGGATGATATTCTGGTGCAAGGGGCTAGACCTTTGTTTTTCTTGGATTACTTAGCCACTGGTCGTTTGGAAGAAGGCGTGTTAGAAGGTGTTGTGGAAGGCATGGCCCAAGCTTGTCGCGAAAATGCTTGTGTGCTAATAGGCGGTGAAACTGCCGAAATGCCTGGTTTTTATACCCAAGGCGAATACGACATTGCCGGAACCATCGTGGGAGTGGTGGAAAGAGATTTAGTTATCGACGGCAAAGACATTAAGCCCGGCACCAAAGTTTTAGGTCTGCTTTCTAGCGGTTTGCACACCAATGGTTATTCCTTGGCGCGCAAAGCTTTGTTCGAAGTGGGTGGCTACAAATTGGACTCAAAAGTTGAAGGCATGGACCTCACCGTGGGCGAAGCTTTGGCTGTTCCCCATCGCTCATATTTGGATGTTTTAATCGATTTAGTAGAAGCTAAAAAAATACAAGGTTTAGTGCATATTACCGGGTCGGGATTCCAAGGCAATATTCCTCGTATTTTACCCGAAGGCGTAGATGTTACTGTGGATCGCACCGCATGGGAAGTTCCCAAGATTTTCCAACTCATTCAAGAAGCTGGCGGCATAGAAAAAGACGAAATGTACAATGTTTTTAATATGGGCGTAGGCATGTTGGTATTTGTGGATCCAGATTTAGAAGATGAAGTGCGCAGCGCTTTACAAGCCAAAGGCGAAACCGTAATTGACATCGGTGCGGTGGAAGCTGGTACCGGCCAAGTGAAGTTTTTGGATTAAAGCAAAAAAAGACCGCTGCAAAGCGGTCTTGTTGTATTAGTGAGGAGTGTTAAATTTTTCCGACTAAATCGATGTTGGTGCCAAGTCCTTTGTCCCCTGGACGCCATTTGGCGGGGCAGACTTCGCCATTGCCTACAGCTATAAATTGTGCGGCTTGGATTTTGCGGATAAGCTCTTCGGAATTGCGTCCGATGCCGTTGTCGTGAACTTCGGCGACTTTGATTTGACCTTCGGGGGAAACCAAGAAAGTGCCGCGATAAGCTAAGCCTGCTTCTTCGATATGAACGCCGAGGGCTCGGGTTAAAATGCCTGCGGGATCGGCGAGCATGGGGAATTGAGTCTTTTTGATAGACGGTGAAGAATCATGCCAAGCTTTGTGCACAAAATGGGTGTCAGTGCTGATGGAATAAACTTCTACGCCGAGTTTTTGGAAGGTCTCGTAATTATCGGCCATGTCTTCGAGTTCAGTGGGGCAAACAAAACTGAAATCTGCGGGGTAAAAGAATAGCACTGACCATTTGCCGGCTAGATCTTTGTCGCTGACCTCCACAAATTGATTGTTGTGGTAAGCTTGTAAGTTAAACTCGGGAATTTGAGTGTTGATTAAAGTTTGCATTTTTATCTCCGTTGAATTATTGTTGATTTCAATATATAAAAGGTTTCTTTGAAGTAGAAATTGATTTTATTTATTAAATTTATGGATAAAAGCTATAAGTGCTTTAGAGAGTTTTGGTGAATTTAAGAGAATTGGAATATTTTGTGGCGGTGGCGGAAACTAAAAACTTTAGCGAGGCTGCCTATCAGTGCTTTGTTACGCAACCCACTTTGAGTAGTCAATTAAAAAAGCTGGAAGATGAGTTGGGGCATGCGCTTTTTATTCGCAATACCCGGGTGGTAAAGTTAAGCACCTTTGGGGAAGAGGTTTTGCCTTTGGCAAAAAATGTGCTGGCTGGGGTTAAAGCTTTGGAGCAAAAAGCCCAAGCTTTGCAGGATCCTTTTGTGGGACGCTTGAGTGTGGGGGCTTTTCCCACTTTGGCGCCATGGTTGTTGCCCCGTTTGAGTAGGGTATGGCGACAAGATTACCCAGAGTCAGCCTTTTATTTGCGCGAAGAGAAAAGCCAGGTTTTGCAACAAAAACTGCTGCAAGATCAAATGGATTGTGCGTTTTTGGCCTTGCCCCAAGACGATTTGCCCGATATGGAAGTTTTGCCGATTTTTCGTGAGACCTTTTATGTGGCGGTTGGAAAGCAGCATCCTTGGCGGAAGTTGCGTAGCATTTCGCCATCAAAGCTTAAGGGTACGGAGTTTTTATTGCTTGAAGATGGGCATTGTTTGCGGGATCAAGCTTTGGATTTTTGCCATCGTTTTGGTGCCCAAGAGCACGATATGTTTAAGGCTACCAGCTTGGAAACTTTGCGAGAAATGGTGCGTATGCAGGTGGGAATCACTTTGGTTCCGCGTTTGGCTGTGCCCGAAAAACCAGAGCGGGGTTTGCGCTATATTCCTATCAAAAATGCGGAAAATGTCGCTTATCGGGACATAGCTTTGTGCTTCCGCAAAACCCACCCCCGACGGCTGATGTTCGAAGATTTGGTGAAAAAAATGCGCCTACTCTGCGACCATGCCCTTCCTGTGCAAGCACTGTCTGAGGAGTTGTTAAGTAATGAGTTGTAAATTGAAAAATGAATGTATTTTTAGAATAACCAAAGGATATGAATGACCAGACTAGAAAATCACAACGATGCCTCGCTAAATCGCTTAGCAGTGCTAATAGATGCAGACAATGCGCAGGCATCGGTGATTGAAAATTTATTGACCGAAGTGGCGCGTTACGGCGAAGCCACTGTGAAAAGGATTTATGGGGATTTTACTTCTCGACATAA
>JAAZFC010000008.1 GCA_012511955.1 Fibrobacter sp.
ACGGTTTTATGGAATGGTCTAACGCAACCAACCCAGATATTCTCAGCATTCAAGAAGTACGCGGCGAAGTAGAACAAATTCCCGCTGAAATTCGCGAAATACCTGGTTACCATGCTTTTTGGAATCCCGCAGAGCGCAAAGGTTACAGTGGCACGGGGATTTTGACTAAAATTGAGCCTTTAGAGGTGAATTATGGTTTTGGAGAGCCAGAGTTTGATAAAGAAGGCAGAGTGTTGCAACTAGTTTTTGATACTTGGGTGTTCAATGGTATTTATTTTCCCAATGGATCAGCTTCAGAAGATCGCTTGGATTATAAGTTACGTTTTTATGATGCTTTTTTAGAAGATTCTTTAGAATGGCAACGCCGCGGTAAAAATGTTATTACCGTAGGTGATTATAATACCTGTCATCATGAGATTGATATAGCTAGGCCACGAGAAAATTCACGAGTTTCTGGCTTTTTACCCATTGAAAGAGCTTGGATGGATAAATATGTGGAAAGTGGTTTTATAGACACCTTTCGCGCATTACACCCTGATGTGGCCCATCGCTATACTTGGTGGTCAAACCGTGGGGGAGCTAGACCTAACAATGTGGGTTGGCGCATTGACTACTGCTTTGTTAATCAAGCTTTAATGGAAAATGTACAAGCCGCTGAAATTCACGACCAAATAATGGGAAGCGATCATTGCCCCATAAGCATAGATATTAATATTTAATGTGTAATGTGTGCCAAAATTAACTTTATCCTATATGTTGGAGTCTAGGTAAAAAGAGGCTATATGTTATCCGATTTTACATTATTAGAAAAAGTTGGTGGATGGGAACCATGGACGGTGCAAAGGGCCACTATTGACGGTTCTTCTTTTAAAATAAAGTTAAAAAATGACGAAGGCCCTCCCTTGTGTTGTGGCAAACAGATGCTTTTAGTGCAAAGTCGTAAAAGAATAGGCAGGGATATGCCCATATTAGACTTTGGGGTGGAGTTAAGTTTTATTCAAAAAAGCTTTTCTTGTAAGCAATGCTCAAAAAGTTTTACACAAGATATTCCTTGGTACGACATAGAAAATGAATGTACTTTGCGCTGTGTTAACCATAAACAAAGCTCTATGCCCGTGGAAAAAGCCATGGTGGTTTTGCAAGAAGAACGACGCTTGCTTTTTGGTGGCCCCATGGTAGTACTAAAATGGCAAATGGAGAGTTTTTGTGAAGTAGTTTATTGTTCTCCTAATATACTAGATGTTTTGGCTTATAACCCTATGGACTTTTACTTAGACAACATAGCTTTTGAGGCTATAATTCACTCCCAAGATCAGTTTAGGGTAACCAGTAAAATGAAGGCCATGTTTGAAAAAAAAGATCCAGAGCCTTTTGTGGAAGTGTTTAGGTTATCAAATGCTCATGGTGAATGGCGTTGGATAGAAATGCACCTTGTTTTAGATGCTCGGACTAAAGGTGGAAATCGTGTAATTACCGGTTATCTACTCGATATAACCAAGACAAAAAGTGTAGAAGAAGAGCTGCGCGCTTCCCGAAATAGTCTGCAAATGGTTTTGGGTAGCACCCACACTGGGTGTTGGTCTGTGGACTTAAACACTATGCAACTAAAAAGGGACCTTGATTGGGCTAACTCTTTAAATATAAAAAGCTTCGATTCCAATTTAGCCAGTGCCACAGAAGTTATACATCCCGATGATAGGCAGTATATAAAAGGGCAAATAGAGCTGTGTATTAAAGGCTTGTTAGAGATAGTGGAAGTTGAATGTAGGCTGAAAACAAATGCTGGCGCTTGGTTATGGGTTTCTGTAGTAGCTATGGTGTCTAAAGTTCGAGGTGATGGTTCTCCGCGCATTTTTTCAGGGGTAGTTACCGACATTAGTAAAGGAAAAGAAGCCAATGCAATCATGCTCAGCGAGAAAAAACGCTACGATGCAATTTTTAATTTAGTGCAAAGTCCAGTGATGTTAGTTGACGCACAGGATTCTATGATTATTGATGTTAATCCCGCTACTTGCAAATTAATAGGTCGCCACCGTTCTGAACTTATAGGAAGAATAGCCTATGATTATATTTTTCCTGCCTCAAACTTTAAGTGCGATCTCGAAGAAAAAGTTTCTTACGATGCAAATAAAGCTGAATTGGTGCATGCCGATGGAACACTTATCCCAACAGAAAGAACTTACTCCTTTATTGATATAGACGAAAAATTGCATTGCTTACTAAACTTCGTAGATATAAGTAAAGAAAAGTCCATGGACATGAGTTTAGAAAGAACCTTAAAGTTTAAAGAAAAGCTAATAAACGAGCAAAGACTTGCATCAATTGAGATAGAAAAACTAAAAAAAGATATTGAAAAATTACAGCAAAATTCCTCTTAAAAAATTCTAAGCTCGAGGATGGGCCAAATTAAATGCTTTTTTTAACCTTTCCGCCGTAACATGGGTATAGACTTGGGTAGTACTCAAGGAGCTATGCCCTAACATTTCTTTTACAGACATTAAATCTGCGCCTTCATCCAGCAAATGGGTAGCAAAAGAATGTCTTAGTATATGGGGAGAGGCTTGGCCTTCCCAACCGCTTTGTTTTAAGATTGTTCTAATGTCGTTTTGAATGCTACGCAATGATATAGCTTCACCTTTTAGATTGACAAAGACTTTGTTTTTATGGTTTGCATTCAACCCTCTAGCTTTTAACAGTTCGCGGTATTTTTTTAGCCAAGTTATGGCGCTAGAAGTTATGGGAACCATGCGCATTTTTTTTCCTTTCCCCCAAATTTTCAGCATTTCTTGCTCAAAATCAACATCTTCCCAGCGCAATGTTCCACATTCGGCTAAGCGCATTCCTGAGCCGTAAATGCATTCTAGCAAAGCTCTTTGCCGATGGGCAACTTCGTCATCGGGGAGGACTTCGGGAAGTTTGTTTGAATTTAACTGTTTTTTTCCCATAAATTGCACCAGTCTTTCCTCTTTGCGGGGGTATCTGAGGTTTTGGGCGGGATTATTGGGTAAATAGCCTTGGCGCACTAGGTATTTCCCCCAACTTTTGCAACATGAAATATACTGGGCCATGGTAGCACTGGAAATTTTATGCTGAGTTTTTTGCTCCCAAATAAAATTTCGCAATAATTCTTCATTAATTTGTTCAATAGATATTATATTGCGATCATGCAAGAACAAGGCTAGCTTATCTAAAATGTTTTGATAGGCATTAACGGTAAGCACAGAGTAGGCTTTTTGTGATTGTAGATAATCCAAAAATAAGGATGCTAATTTAGTGATGTTTTTTAATGGCACAACGAACTCAAAGTTATGTATCTTATTATAATATATACATTTATAAGAATTTAAGATGTTCAAGTTGTTGATAAATATAAGCGTTTTTTGTGTGCTTTTAAGCAACTACAGTTTTGCTTTGCAAAGAGTTGTCGGCGCTAATTCAAGTAGTAACTTAGTCGGTTCTGCAGAACTCGCTGCTATGGCAAATAATGATGCTTTAACTAAGGATATATTGTCGTTAAACCGCAATCCATTGGTACTTCTATCTGCTAAAGATTCATGGTTGGGGATGGGGCATAATGCGTTGTTTGAAGGTTCGCATTTGCATTTATTGGCGGAAAATATCCCTTTAAAAGAGCAAAGTTTTGGCTTTTCGGTGGCGCGCTTTGGCACTGATGGCATAATTTGGAGCCCAGAAGGAGAGGAAATTCCCGTAACTATGCCCACCAAGACTATGTCAGCGGTGGATTGGAATATGACTTTGGCATGGGCACGGACCTTTTGTGATGAAAAATTAGATGTGGGAGCTAATGTGCACTTATTATGGCGTAATTTAGATCAGTCTGGATTGGGATTTAGCGGTGATTTAGCTGCTCGGTGGAAGTTTAACGATGATCTTGCAATATTGGCACAATTGCAAAACTTCTTTAGCTCTTTGACTGTTTGGAGGTCTGGGTATAAAGAATTTAGCCCCCCTGAAGCTAAAATTGGACTGGTTTGGGGGAAAAACATATCTTATTTATATGGAAATTTGCGCTTGGGGTGGCAAAGTGCTGATATTTTGCATCGCCGCAATCAAGAATATTATTGGAGCGATTATCTGGTACTGGATTCTTTAGCCCAAGCACCTCAAAGTGGAAAAACTTTGTGGAATTCTCCTCTTTCATGGATTAAAGCTAGCGCATTGGGAGCTGAGCTACAGTGGAAGTGGGGTGGTTCAATACGACTTGGATTAATGTCTTTTGAAAGTATAGAAGCGTGGTCTTTAGGTATGGGAATGCAAATATCTTCGAAAATGAAACTAGATTATGCTTATCAGAATCATCCTGTTTTAAATAATTTACATCGAGTGAGCTTGGCGTTGAAATTGTGGGAAAACCCAAAAGTTGAACACGATGAGGACACTGTTTTAGATGATGAAAGAGAAGAGTTTCCTGAAAGTGGTAGAGTTTTTTGGGAAGATTAGAGTTGAATTAAGTATATTTTTGTAACGCATTAAAAACGAGGTGAATAAGCGTGCTAAAAAATTATCGAGAAGTGGGAAAGTTTGATGTGCTAGAAGCTCCTCGGAACCCCATTGGTGCGTTTGCATCAGAGCAGTTTAAAAACGAGGCTTTAGAGCTTGTTGAAAAAGGCACTAAACATTTGGTGGTTAATCTAGGCGATCTTGATTTTTTGTACAGTGATGCCTTAAATGCTTTTTCTACAGTACATCAAAAACTATCAGACAATGGTGGTTCACTTGGGGTTTTAGCTATTGACGAGTTGGCTGTGAAGTCAATTGAACAGGCGCGTTTAGATTCTATCATAAAAATATATCGAAATGAAGCAGAAATGCTTACGGCATCAGTGCGCGGAGTTGTAACTGAAACATCCAAGGAAAAATCTAAAACAGAAAAAGAAGAGAAGGTTAAAAGTCGTGTTTTCACCCAGAGTTTTAATTCTATTAGTGTAGATGATAATGTAAAAGGAGTGCGTGAACCTTTTAATGTGGATGCCTTAGAGTCGAGCAGTTCTGTATCTAGTCTTTTAATAGTCGGCTTAGTTTTAGTGTTTATTGTGGTTGTTGCTGCACTTGTTTGGCACTTTTTAATGTGAGTTTTTATCGTAAAGATTATAATTATCGCGGGAAATCATCTTATGGAAAAAGAGCTAAAAAGAAATTCCCCTTAATTAGATTGTTGCTCCTTTTAATTTTAGTTGTTGTGCTGTGGAAAAATCGGCATCTAATAACTACGCAATGGGAAGCTTTGCGGGCAAAGTTTTTTGACTTTGAGAAGCAGGCGGTGGTTGAGGTTATAGATTTACCAGTAACTCAAACCTTTAAACTGCGTAAAGGCTGGTGGCAAAAGTCATGGAAGATTACCCGTGAAAAAGATGTGGACTGGCTGTGCTCACAAAGTCCAGGACAGGAGCGCTGTTTAATTGCTCAAGAGTTAGCTTTTAAACATGGTGCTTTTGCAGGAGGAGTCATTGATTATTTTTCGAAAGATAGTTTAGGAGAATTGTTGATGGTTTACTGGAAAAGTTCTGTGCATCAGGTGAGAATTGCTAAGCACAAAACACAGAAATGCCAGTATTGGATAGATTTAAGCAATGGTTGCGTGTGGAAAGAACCCTGTCCCACCCATCCTTTAGAGGGTGGCGCTATTCCAATTGGTGCGGATTTTGACTTTCAGGGAAGGGAATACCTATTTACTCAAGATTTATTTGTAGGAATTGGTGAGTCGCCTGTTTTTGCTCTATTAGGTGGGGAGGTTCAAGGGGTAGATACCTTAGCTGGGGATTTTTCAGTGCGAATTAATCATGGCGGTGGCGTGCAAACCCGCAGTTCGGGGATAAAAACCTTAGCAGAAGGAGTAAATGTTGGAAAAAATGTGGAAAAATCACAATTGTTAGGGCGATTATCGGCGCAAGATACCACAGAGTTCACTTTACAAATAACCCGCAACGGTCGCTTTGTGCGTTGGGCAGATTTTCATCAAGAAAGCTACCCCTTAAGTGATAAAGCATTTGCTAAATTTTTAAAATCCTTGGATATGTAAATGCGTAAATATTTATTTCTATGTCTTTGTTTCTTGGCATGCTCTAATTCAGGAGACGGTCCCTTAAACGCTTTTGATGAGACTAAAAAATGGTATGGCGATGGCTTTTATTTAGGTGCGGAACTTTCTTTAGGCAGAAAAGCTCATTCCACCAACGATACTCTTCCAGTGGAACTTAAAAATATTTGGGTGCAATCTCATTGTTACTGGGATTCAATCAATGGTTTTAGTGAAGTTCAGGACAATCTATGGCATTTGTCTTTTCGTATCCCCTTAGTTAGTAGCGCCGATATAAATTGCGCCACTGCACAGTTTTTTGACACTACCTTGTTAGTTGCTCCAGCTAAGTCTTGGGAAAATATTGAAAAAATCATTATTTGGGGCGCTGACACCGCCGTGGCACTAAGCTTAGAAGAACCAGAATTGAGTTTTACTCAAAAATATGAAGTTGTTTTAGATAGCGTGTTTTTGTTGGCAGGAGAAAATCAAGATAGCAGTTTTAGCGTGGTTTTAGATTCGACTTTCTTAGCGGATAAACCTGTTTTACAAGGTGAAAACCCTTGGGTTTATCGTTATACAGATACGCTTTCTGAAGAACCGCAAAGATTTACTTTTTGGGTGGAAAAGCTACCATCAAAAAGCTTTTATAACCGAACTAAAAGTAATTTTTTAGGAAATTTGCGACTGGAGTTTTGGCGAGAGTTGTTTGTGTGCGAACAGCTCGATTCTTTAAGTGAGCTTTGCCAAGCTCAGAACTATGCTGTGTGGGATTTAGAAAACAACGAAGAGGTTTTAGACAGTGAATTTATCGCACAGTTGGTTCAACAAATAGGATTAGAAGGTGAGTGAACAAAGTATTTCAGCGGCACAAATATTCGATGGGTGTAGTTTTCAGTCTCAAAAGCAAATAATATGGGAAAAAGACCATATTATTGCAATTAAAGATTGTTCAAAACTGCCTCAAAATTCAAAAATTATTTTACCAGGTTTTATCAACTTACACTGCCATTTAGAACTCACTGCTTTAGAGGGATTATTGCCCCAAAAAAAGGATTTTCCCCAATGGGTGGAAGTGTTGCAAAAGCATACGGCGGCTTTTTCTACCCATGATTGGGAAAAGTCTGTGCAAAAAGGTTTGGATTTATCGCTGCAATCGGGAGTGACTAGCATATTTGATGTGGGGAACAGCGGTGCAACTTGGTCTGCTGAAATATCTACTCCTATACGCTTATGGGCTGCTGTGGAGCTATTGGGAAATGCAGGAGAAGACACGCTGCCTCCGCCTTTGGGCCCACCAAAACATCGCCGGGGTTATAGTGCCCATGCTTTGTATTCTTGTGGTGGAGATTGCTGGCACAAAGCGAAGGATTTCTGCCAAAAAAATGATTTTCCCTTTAGCTTTCATTTGGCCGAAAGCCTGGCGGAGCATAAACTGCTAACCCAAGGACAAGGCATTATGCGTAGCTGGCTAGATGCCAAAACTCCTCACCATAATTTTAAAAAGCCGGGTCTAGCTCCTTTAGCGCGGGCACTGAAATTAGGAGTTTTGCAAGGGAGCATAGCGGTGCATGGCAACACTTTAAGCCCAGAAGATTTACAGAATTTGGCGCAAAACCAGTGTGGATTGGTGCATTGTCCTCAAAGTGCGGAATGGTTTGGACATCCTCCTTTAGATATGCTAAGCTGCGACAAAAGCGATTTGCCTGTGAGTATAGGCAGTGATAGTTTAGCCTCTGCACATTCTCTGAGTTTGTGGGAGCAAATGGCTGTTTTTGCGAAAAACCATCCCCATTATTCTGTGGAAGAAGTGCTAGCGCGAGTAACTGCAGTGCCAGCGCAAATTTTAGGTGAAGAAAGCTCTCTGGGTAGCTTAACGCCTGGGAGTAAAGCTGACTTTATGGTGGTAGAATGGGGCCAAAACTGGGAGCAACTTCCCCAAGTACAGCAAGTTTATATATCAGGAAAATTAGTTTATGAAAATATCTAAGAAAATAATATTGATTACCATGGGGGATCCCCACGGAATAGGTCCGGAAATATGTGCTCAAATGCTTAGTTCACCGGATTTTAACACCGCATTTATACCGGTGGTGGTGGGAGATGCAGAAATAATGCGCAGCGCTTTGGATTTAATAAAAAGCTCTGCAAAATTAAAAGTTATTTCTGAATTGGGCGATGTGCAAAGTCATGGCAAAGATCAAATTTTGTTGTGGGAGCCTTTAAAATATAAGGGAGAGTTTAAAGCTGGGAAAATATGCTCTTTGGCAGGGGCTGCATCCATTGCTTGGGTGCGAGAAGCTGTGCTTGCTATCCAAGGGGAAAAAGCCGTGGCCATGGTTACGGCACCTATTAGCAAAGAATCCATTGCCCCCACGGTGCCAGGATTTCAGGGACATACGGAATATATCGGCGAAATGTGCGACGAACCCAGACCTGTGTTGACTTTGGTGCATAAAAACTGGGTTATTTCTCATGTTTCTACCCATGTGTCTCTGCGTGAGGCTTGCGATCGTGTAAAAATCCCCCGCATTGAAAAAACAGCACTTTTGCTTCACGAATTTTTACAAAAATATCGCGGTATAGAAAAGCCGCGCATTGGCGTAGCTGGGTTAAATCCCCACGCTGGCGAAGATGGGCTTTTTGGTAAGGAAGAGGTTGAAGAAATAGCTCCAGCGGTGCAAAAATTATTGGATAAAGGTTTGAATGTGGCGGGGCCTATACCTGGAGATGTGATTTTTCCTCAGTTGCGTGCAGAATTGTTTGATGGGGTGGTGGCAATGTATCACGACCAAGGGCATATTGTAACCAAAACCATGCTTTTTGGTTTGGGTGAACAACGCAAAACTGCGGGAGTAAATCTAAGCTTAGGCTTACCTGTGTTACGAACTTCGGTGGATCACGGTACTGGTTTTGATATTGCGTGGCAAGGCAAAGCTGATGCCAATAGTTTGATAGACGCTTATGAATTAGCTGAAGTTTTAAGTGAAAATAATGATTGAGATTGCGCAGCTAAAAGCCTTGGTTGATAATTTTGTGGCGGAAAAACCTCAGTTATTGACTTGGGCTAGCCTAGCTTTACCAAAAACTTTGCCCCATGAAGAGAAATTGCGGCAGTGGTTGCAAAAAGGCTATCAAGCAGAAATGTCGTGGTTGCAACGCAGTTTAGATTTAAGATTAAATCCCCAAAAATGGCAAAAAGGCTTAAATTATGCGTGGGTTTTTCTTTGCAAAGCTCCACAAGCCTTAAAAAAAACCGCAGAGCGAGAGTTGAAAATTTCCCATTATGGCCAAGGCGAAGATTATCACACTTATTTTAGCAAATTGCTCTATACACTGGCACATAAAGTCAGCGCAAAATACTCTGGATTTAAATTTAGAGTATTTTGCGACGCCCAACCCGTGGCCGAACGAGAATTGGCGCAATTAGCGGGCTTGGGCTGGAAGGGCAAAAACTCCATGCTGATAAATCGCCATTGGGGTAGTGCTTTTTTTATAGGTGGCATTTTTTGCAATGTGAAACTGCCTGGCGAAGCTGTGCCAGCCGATGATTTGTGCGGAAAATGCACTCGTTGCATCGATGCTTGTCCCACCCAGGCCATAACCTTGGATAAACAAGTGGATGCGAACAAGTGTATCTCATATTTGACCATCGAGTATCGAGGGGAATTTAGCTCTCTACAAAAAGAATCTTTAAATGGATGGCTATTTGGTTGCGATATTTGCCAAGAAGTTTGTCCTTGGAATCATAAACACTTAGGTTCTGATACAGAAAATGATTTTTGGCCTCATAAAGTGAAGGATTGGGAAAATCTATTTATCCCTGGTTCAGGATTAACTAATCGCATAAAGAAAACCCCTCTTTCCCGAGCGGGGAAAAAGGGGTTAAAAAGAAATTTTTTAAGTTTAATGACCTAGATACTTACGACCTACGCCAAAATTATCTCTGTATTCTACATAATCGGGAGTAAAGTCGCGACCGTAGTTAAATACAATATCAGCACTGCATTGTTTTTCATCTAATAGTCGGCCTTTGCCAGCAAGTCTTTCTTTGGTTTTAGCTTCGGCATCGGTACCGGTACACCAGCCGACACCCACTTGTTTGGCGTTAACTTCTTTGCCATCGGTGGAAACCAAGCGAATATCAGCAACGACCAATTCTGTGTTATTTCCGGAAGAGTTCCAGAATTGGATTTCACCTTTTAGCTCAGTGGGACCAACAGTGATGCTGGGGAATGCCATGACATAGCCATATTTATCAACCCAACGGGAAGGTTGCTCAATTCCCACAGCTTGGTAAATTAAGAAATCACCGCGGTTCTTTTTGCGCACTGGGTTTATGGCTGCTAACAATTCTTCGTTATTGGGGGCTACCACTTCAGCCAAAGCTAGTTCGTATTCTTGAGCTACGCTATTATCAACGGCACTAGCTTTTTCGATGGCTGCTTTTACCACTTTGCTTTCTGCTTCATCTCGGGCCGCTTTAATAATAGCCGCACCTAGTTTATTGTGTTTGGCAGAATATTCTTCTGCTAATTTGATGTTGTTAAAGCCTTGTAGAGTAAATTCATAGTCAAAATCCACTTGAGTTTGCAAAACTCCGATTTTGGTAAGAACTTTGATAAAGTATTCAACAACTTCTTCATTTTTAGATTCTTTTAGGAATTTATCACTTTGATCTAAATAGCCTCTAACTACAGTATTGCCGGGATCATTTTCAGCTAGTCTTTCGGCCATTTTTAAGTATGCTGTGGAAAAATTATCGTAAAATTCATCGGAGACTTTGCCTTTTTGCTCAGCTTTGGTGTACATGGCAATGGCATTTTGAATGCGTCCGGCTTCTAAGTGCTGATCTCCAAGCTTTTCTGTTTTGCTCTTACAGCCGAACAGAAACAAGCTGAATACCACAGCAAAAGTTATAAGGTTGTATGTTTTTTTCATATTGTTCCTCGTGTTAAAAAAATCTTTGGATATTAAAATGATATTTCTACATTTTATATATAACTGTATTTAATTTAATTAAACGGACAACATATCCCAAGAGTTATTTGAGTTTATATGAGAGTATTGTTAATAAGTCCCGAGGCCGGTGAAAATTATCTAACTAGTGGTTTTGCTGATACCATAAATCAATTGGCGCAAGCCTACAAGTTTAAGGGAGCAGAAGTTAGAGTTTATTCACCATATTATGAAAGAGCTTTGAAAGCTGACCATGAAAATCATTTAGTTTTTGAAACTAATGAAATAGTGCGAAATGAAAGCTACAAAGTTTACAAGGGTTCCTTAGATTTTCATTATTATATAGCTAATAAGGCTTATTTTGATCGCAGCGGCTTTTATGATGATGAAGAGCGCTATCCTTATTGGGATAATCACTATCGTTTTTCGCTTTTAGCTTCAGGTGCTTTGAACCATGCCATTAAATCAGGCTTTATTCCAGATGTGGTTCATACTCATGAGTGGGGTGGTGCTTTGGCAGGGGCTTTGGTAAGAGGTGAGTATGCTAAGTATCTTCCTAAAACTAAAGTGATTTTTACTATTCATAATGTAGATTATGATTTTCATTTTTTAGCCCAAGATATAGAGCGAGTTGGCTTGCCACCTAAAGACTTTAATATTGAAGGTTATGAGTTTTGGGGTAAAGTCAGCATGTTAAAAGCAGGAATTTTATATGCTGATTATGTAACGGTTACTTCTATTGGATATAGAGGACAGCTGTTACATGGAGATCTACCCAGTGGTATTAGAGGCTTTTTGGAGACCCATGTAGATAAACTTCATGGTATTCAACACGGTATAGACTACGCTTATTGGGATTTATTTGCCAATAGAGGACAAAATTTGGTGGAGGCTAAGGTATCTACCAAAACTGTTTTGCAGAAGAAGCTAGGTTTAGCCCAAGATTCTTCTTTTATGCTTTATTGTCATATAGACAAAGAAACCAAAGCAACTATAGATATGTTATTAACTATTTTACAAGATGTGCTCGATTTAAATGTGCAAATAGTATTTGGCGTTTCAGATGACTATGGAGATAGATCTTATTTGTCTTCTTTAGCAGCGCAAATGCCAGAAAAAATAGCATTGCTTTCTACGGATGTGAACATTGATAATACTCGTAAAGCACTTTCTGCCAGTGATGCCTTATTTTTATCTCATACCGAAGAACCTGCAGCTTCTATTGTGCTTAAAGCCATGGCTAGTGGAGTGGTAGCTATTACGGGATATAATTGCGGTTGTTCGAGTATATTAACATCTTTTGATGGCACTAACTTTAAAAAAGCTAATGCCTTGATGGTAGAAAAAGTTTGGCCTGATTATATGTTAAGAGAATTGCGTAAAGCTGTGGAATTATACGAAAACAGTAATTCTCAATGGCGTCAACTGAGTTTAAACGCTTATTCTTTGCGCCAAACTTGGTCATCTACAGTAACTAATTACTTTAACTTGCTTAAACTAAAATAATTAATTAGATTTGGGAAACTTTAGGGCCCATAGCTCAGCGGTTAGAGCAAGGGACTCATAATCTCTTGGTCGCAGGTTCAATTCCTGCTGGGCCCATAACGACGAACAAAAGTTCGTCGTTTTTTTATTTACGGTAAACTGATAACAATTTGTTTAAGTTTTGCGCAATATCATTTAGACTTTGTGCAGAGGTTTGTACTTTAAGATTAGCAGCACTAGTTTCCCTAGCAATTTGCTCTACGCTGGCAACTTCTGGGCTAACTGCTTGGGCAACCTTAGTCATTTCTTGAGAATTTTCAGACACTTGGGTTATAGTAGTGTTTGTTTGCTGGACATTTTGAGCAATATCTTCAATGGATTTAGTTTGATCGGCAATGGTCTGGTCGATTCCACTCACAGTGTTGTGAATATTTTGCACCAAATTTGCCACCTCGGTCATTCCTACGCTGACTTCTTCTGAAATATCGGTAATGCCGCTAATTTTTTCCCTAATATCTTGGGCTGATTCATCGGTTTGAGTCGCTAATTCTTTAATCTCTCGTGCTACCACCGCAAAGCTTTTACCTGCTTCTCCAGCCGTGGCTGCTTCAATGGTGGCGTTGAGAGCCAAGAGGTTAGTTTGTTCTGAAATGTCAAGAATAGTATCTATTATATGGGTGATATCAGCAACTATATTATTGAGTTCTGAAGAACGAGCAGCAAATTCAGTGGTTTTTTGGGTAGCATCTGCAGTGATGGAATTAGCCGTGCTGGTGCCTTTGTTAACTTGGCGACCACTGTCTAAAAGACTTTGGGTGGATGTGCTTATCAGGCTGAAGTTTTGTGCAGAGCTTTCCATGTTTTGAGAAACCGCACTAATGGTTACTCCCATTTCTTCTATGGCTGTAGCCACAGTTTGACTGCGATCTTGGGATTCATTGGCCAATTGCAATGTCTGTTCAGAAATAGTGGAAAGCTGTTCTGAAGCTGTGGCCACTTCCACGGCATAATCGCTAATTTCTATAACTAGCTCTTGCACCTTACTAGCAAACTCATTGAAGTATTTACCTAGCTGGCTTAGCTCATCGCTTCCCGATTCGTCCATTCTGCGTGTAAGATCATGGTCTCCCGAAGCGATTTCACGCAAAGATGTAATACCGATTTTAAATCTTTTGCGTATAGAGACAAAGGTGGTTAATACCATAACAGCAACAAATAAACTTATTAAAACTATGACAATTATACTGATTATTGCAGATTTTAGGCTTTTTTGCTTATAATCTTGCACTTTTTTTACCATGATATCTATTTCGCTGAAAATAATTTCATAAATGTTTTCAATATTTTGTGTTGCTATTCTAAAATATGTGTCCGTGGAGACCTCATATTCTCCCTCACGGTATTTGTTAATGAGGGTTTCTAAGTTGTCTTGAAGTTGTAACCACTCGTTTTTTTGCATTAATTGGCTTAGCGCATTTAGACCAGATGGACTAATTGCCATAGCAGGAGATTTCAAGTTTGTTTCTAAACCGCTTTTTAAGTTTAAAACTGCATTGAGTTGGTTGGAATTTAAAGCTGCGCCAAGAGTAAATAGCTCAGCACCTAAAGCGCGTATTTGTCCAGCATTTTCTTTTGCTACCTCTAAAATAAGCAAAGATGAGTAAGTCTTCCCCACTCCTGCAGTGGTTCGGGAATTAGCTATCAAATTTTGAATAAGCAACAGGTCTGAAATAACCGCTGAGTATTCAGCGCTACACTTTCTTCCGAGTGCTTTATTTTGTTCATGGCAATTTTTACGGATTTCTTGGGTTTTGCCTCTTTTGTGGGCAAGTTCTGAAGGTATTTTTAAATCAGTTTTATTTGTTAGAACAATTTGTTCAAACTCTAGAAAAGCTGCGTCTGTATTTTTTATCGCCTCAGATACAGGTGTATAGTTAGAAGCTCCTGAAACATAAGCAACAGTGCGCCCTCTTTCTAACTGTAAAAAGTTTATTAGGCTAGAAACTTTTACGAAAATAAGAGTTTTTTGCTCTAGTTCAGAACTTACTTGAGCTTCGTCCCAAGCCAATTTAATGTATAAGGCAGTGCTGATTAGGAAAGCCAAAAAAGGTATAATTGTAATTAAGAAAATTTTAGTAGTAATTCGCATTTGTAGATTATACTCCTTAATTATTGTGAAGTCAATGTGAATTGCTTTTAGGTTTTATAAAGACGATGGGTATATATATATTCCCATACTCCCGTGGCTAATGTCCGACGAGCTTCTGCGCAGTGCCATAATTTGTCGCGAATCTTGCTACTTGCATGTTTTCCTTCAAAATCTTTGAGCAATTCAATGCTTTTAAAACCTTTGCTCAAATGTTTTGTAGGTGAGGGAAGGGGGTAGTTTTTGCGAGGGAAAATAATAAGCGCAAACTCACCCAGTAGTTTTTCTCCTTGAATCCAGTTTTTAATATGGGGATAAGTGTCTGCACCTATAATAAGCTTTAAGTTTGCGATGCCATTTTCTTGAGCAAGTTTTTTTAAAAGCAGATAAGTACCTTGATAGCCTTGGCGAAGTTCGATGTCTGAAACTAAGGTATGCGGATTAGCAGAGCAAGCTATTTTAAGCATATTTAAGCGGTGTTCTGCAGAAACCTGTGGAGTTTTGTCTGCGCGAGGGGGACTAGGGACATATAAAACTTTCTGGCATATTTTTTTTTCTAATATGTGCTTCCCCATGGCTATATGGTCTAAATGGACCGGATCAAAAGCGCCACCTAAAATTCCAATACAATTGCTTTTCATATTAAGAATCTATGCTTATTTGTTGAAGGGCATAACCAGGGTTTTCTGCTAAATTTATGATTACATGCTCAGTCCATTGATTGTGTGCATCATAAAGCAAAGTGATTTCAGGTAGTTCCTGATATGCAGGGTTAGATTTACTGACAATGGCTGTGTAACCCACTAATTTTTCGTCGGGGGCAGCGATAATCTTCACTCGGGATCCTGTTCCTAAAATGGGAATCATGGGAATTAAAGTTTCTACAATAGCAGCATTTAATTGAGTAGTTGCAGCCAAAAGCAAAAATTTAATAGCTTCCACAGGAGTGCGAATTTTTTCCCCTGGTCGAGGTTTTATAAGTGAAACAAAAGCGTCTGCCACTGCGGCTATTTCCGCATAGCGGTGGATGGAGCGTTTATCATTTATTTTTTGCTTTAAAGGTAGGGTATTGGTGCCAGTTAAGCGACGGGGATAACCGCCACCATCTTGTCTTTCTTGATGCTGGTAAGCTACATGGGCACATACTAAGGGAATAGTGGTAGAGTTTCTAATGATTTCAAAACCTAAATTAGGATGCTCTTTGAGAGCATTGAATTCGTGAATACTCAACCTTTGAGCCTTAACAGCTATGTCCCCAGGCAAAGCTTGCAAGCCAATATCCATTAATAGGGTTCCCACTGCCAAGTTTTCTAGTTCTTCTTCGGAATATTGGAGGTATCGCCCTAAGCATATTGCAACTATAGTAACATCTACAGCGTGTTGTAGTAAGTAGTTGCCTCTATTACGAGTGCTAGCTAAATGCAACAAAAAGGGTTGTTGGACTCGTCTAAGTTCTCGACTTAATGTGTGCCCTAGCTTAGTGATTCTGCTTGCTAAAAGGGCATCGGGTAGGTTGCTTAAGCTTTTTAAAAATGTTTTGACATTGAATTCACGATAATCAAAGTTTTCACTGTTTATATTAATGCTTTTTTTTAAATGTTCAGCATTTAAACGCAACTCTTCCACAGCTTGATTGTACAGATGTTCAGGAATGAGTTCCTCAGGTAAAATATGTTCTAAACCAGGTTCTTGAACCCAAAAAATAAATTGCTCAGACTCTTTTAGCTTTTCAATAACTTCATTAGTTAGTGTATAGCCAGCAGTTAGCAAAATTTCACCAGTCGATCTATAAACAGATCTTGCCAGACTTAAGCCCGCTTTTAGTTCGTTTACAGTAAGTTCTATCATAGTTGAAAGTTATAAGCCATACTGGGTTCTAGTTTAGGGTGATGGTAGAAACTACCAGCCAGTGCAAAAAAGTTGAAAATAAATTCAGACGCTAAAGAAAAAGTTCTTGCAGGGTACCAATAGCCAAGTCTCAAATGCCAACGGGGGGCAATTCTTACAGTTTGAGCTAGACCCAAAGCCCATTGTTTTTTTGAAAAATGAGAAAAATTCACAGTCATATTGGTTCCTTCGCTTATAGTCCATTGTATTGATATTTCCCAAGGTGTGCAAGTATTAATTGGAGAAATTGCTCCATTTATGGCAAAAAAGTGATTTATGTTTTTAGAAATGGCAAAAGTTGGCTTAAAATGAGTGTTTTTAAGGTTTTGATTAAAGACATTAAAATTTAAAAAGAAGATGCAAAAGCGATTTGTATGCATGAGACCACCGTCGTACTCATAATCTGTACCAATGTTAGCTATTTGTGAGATTTTAGCATTAAACCAACCGCGAAAATTATTTAATCTTAAGTTAGCTCCTAAATTCCCTGAGTTTATATCAGTTTTCCAGTGCTGTGTGACTCCACCTTGAAGCACCCAGGCGGGGTAGTCCGCAGGTAAAAAATATTTATCGTGATCAGCTAAGTAGCCATGACCTTGAATGGGGAACCATAAAGCATAAGATGAATTAAAAAGAACTAATAATAAGAGAACTATCATGGTAAATAAATTCCATGCAAAACCAAACTGTGTTTTTTAGCATCAGCCCCTTGGATTACTAAATATAAAGGACTTTTGGGAGCTTCTTCGATTTTTATGAGGAAGTTGCTGTTATCGCTATGGCCGTGTTGCAATAATGTGGCTTTATTGTTGTATAGTTTATAGGTCCAAGGTAGCAACTCAGGGTCTGCGCGAATTTCTATACTTTTCCCCTTATGTGCGCGTTGACTAGATATACGCAAGGATTTATAAAAAGAACTAGCTTGGATTTTATAACCAGGACTATGCTCTGTTTTGGCAATTAATGTATCGCCTTTGACATCGTAGGCTGTTTGACATTTGCCCGAAGCAATTTTCCAGTGAATTTGCTGAATTTGGGTGTGATCTAAACATAAATTCAAGGTGTCTATGGTATTGCGCAGTCGAATGTTTTTTGAGCTACTCAATAAGTTTATTAAAGAACTTTCTCCAAACTCCTCTTTGAGTGCGTTGGTGTCGTTACCCATAATAGCTAAAGATTTTGGGGGGATAAGCTTTGGACTAATGGCAGAAGGACCCGTGCATGGAGATATTCTGTGAGCCGCAATATGGTAAAGAGTCTTATTTTCTAGTTCCCACCACTCATTTTCTTCTTCTGGGGGGCAAATCACCACTTCAGTTAGAGATAAGGGAGGATTGTCTTTGGGGAAAATAATGGTGTCGAGAAGGTTATCTAAAGGGAAATCATCGCCTACCAAGCGCAATTGCAGTTGTAGATGGATAGGCCAGGCACTGGGTAAATAAAAGGCAGAGTCTTGGGTTAAAATGCCTTTGCCCAAAGTTTTTTGATCTAGGGAAAAAACCTCCCAGTAAAGGGAGTCTCCAGGATGCACTTCGAACTTTAATTTCCAGGGATAGCGGGCAGAGATTTGCACTTTGGGTATGCGATTTTCTAGGTTTTTATCCCATTGCGGGTCGGGAAAACCTGGGGTGGCATCCCCAACATTCCAAGGATTATTAGGGGAGTTTCTGACCCATGATTTTCCCGCCTTAGAGCGAGGAAGCACCACAGAATCTCGACAACTAGCCCAGGAAATTTGCGTAAATATTTCCGTGGAGTTAGGCAAATTTCCATCCCAGACTAAGCATGGCACCGGCTGTTCGGGTAAAAGTTTGAGGGTGTCTTGGTGGCAAAAAACCAAGCGTTGAGGGGCAGAAGCTTCTATAAAATAACTTTGCTGATTATTATGCACGCTTATATGCAAAGTATCAGAAAGATGTTTTGGAAGAACCACTTCGAAATATTCTCCTTGAGAATCTTCCATGGTAGTTGGATCTGCGTGCATTTCACTAATGTATGGACATTGCAAAAAAGATGCTAAAACAATGCTGTTTAAAACGCTCCCCCACATAATTTCTGCTCCCTCTTATAAAATTATTCTACAGAATACTCCGATGGTAAAATGTATTTGAGCGGATCTTGGGGAACTCCATTTTTATGCACTTCGTAGTGTACATGAATACCCGTAACGCGCCCAGTGTTTCCCATATAGCCCAAAAGCTGATAGCGTTTTACCTGTTGACCATCTACCACCACAGGAAGTTCCATGTGTCCATATTTGGTCAAGTAAGTGTCGCCATGTTTAAGAGTTACATAATTGCCAAAGTATTCGCTTTTACGGACTCCTTCCACCTCACCATCGGCAGTGGCGTATATGGGGGTCCAACGAACATTTGAGATATCTATGCCCATGTGCATTTTGTCTAATTCACCAGTAACTGGATGAGTACGCAAGCCAAAAGGTGAACTAAAACGACCGTTACTTGGTGCAATGGAAGGTATATAGCGCCATTTTTTGTGTTTAGAGTCGATTTTATCTTTAATCACATCAAAACTTTCTTTGGAGCGAATAGTTTGCCTATCCAGATGTTTCATTTTTTCTTCTACTACAAAATGTAGCCCTCGTACAGGATGCACGCTATGCATAAATGCTGATTCTGGAGAAACTGGACCACCATAACCTAAGTGCTTGTTATCTTGATAGGGGTTTTTAAGCCCAAACTTTAAGTAAAGTAAGTCTTCGTGATGGTAAGTAGCGTGTATTTGGGTCTCAATTTCATCTAATTGGTGATTGAGTTCACTAAGCTGTTCGTGTAGATTAACTTGCTCTCTAGCTGCAGAGTCAATTAAGAAACTTTGGCCAATATTTGTGCTGATTTGTATTAAAAAAAGTAAAACACCAATCATTATCGCTAGCTTTGCTGCGGTTAGAACCTTAAAAAACACCACAGGTACTTGGATTCGCAAAGCCCGTGAGGATGATTTAAAATTTATATGAAAACTAACGGTTTTCACTTAATTCCTTTATTACTTATCTTAACAATACTCAATATTAAGAAACTTTATGGAATATCGCAACTCATATACGCAAAATGTTTAAAGTTTAGGTATGGATTCCCAATTTTTAGAGTGAATGTGATCGTAATAAAAGTTCCATATTAGAGATTGTTGCTTAGCGTTGTATAGGTTTCCTTTAACAGGCAAAAGTGTTAATATGATTAACAATAAAATATTTAACAAAATTGCTTTAATTAAGCCAATTCCCACTCCACCTACACGATTAAGAGTGTTTAGTGGGGATTTTTTCACCATTTTATGAAAAGTTGCGCCAATGATTTTGGTGATAATGAAAAAGCTTAAAAAGATAGCGATAGCTGCAGATACTTTTAGGGCTAAGGGGTGAATGGCGGCAATGTTTTTGATTAAAATAGTGGTAAGAGGGGTAGTGAGTACCCAAGCACCGATTATGGCCACAACCCAAGTGGCAATGTTAAATAGACCTTTAATTAAACCAATAAAGGCCCCCCAAAAAGCAAAAACTGCAAAAATTATCAATACAGTAAAGTCAATCCAATTTAACTCCATTTATAGACTCCATAAAAAATAGGCGCTAGCACCGATGATAAAACCCAAGAACAAAGTTAGCCAAAAGCGCTTAAAACTTGCGCGTGGAACTTGAATTTTACTATTGTCGCCTTTGCGTAAGTCGTAAATCCAATTGGCAAGCCAGGGGCTTAAGTCTCGCGGATATGCGCTAAGAGCTCTGTCTATATGCAAGGCAACTTCTCTGCTATTTTGAGGGCGTTTTTTAGTTTTTTTTGCTAAAAGACGGCGGTTCCACTGCCCTAAATTGTGGGGGATTTTGTTGGAAAGCTTCCCTTGGGGATTAGCGCCGATAATGTTTGCCACGGTTTGTTCGGGATTTTCATGGCGAAAGGGGTGTTGACCGCTAAACATTTTCCAAACCACAATGCCTAAACTAAAAAGATCTGATGCGGGGCTTAAAGGTAGAGATTGCGCCTGTTCGGGGCTTAAAAAAGAAGTAGTTCCTACAATTCCAGCCCCTTGGGTGAGGTCTTGTTCTGAATCTTTGGCAATGCCAAAATCTAAAATACGCACTCTACCATCGAACCCGAACATGATATTACTGGGTTTTAAATCTCTGTGAATCACATCGCGATCGTGGGCATAAGTTAAACCGCTTAAAATATCGCGGATAATGGCCAAGCAAACCCAAAGTGGTGGTTGGGGACATTTTTCGAGTACTTGCTCTAAGTTCCAACCGTTTACCCATTCCATGCCAATGTTTAAAGTGGTGTTGCTTTCACGCCAATAAGAATGAATGCCCACTATGTTGGGATGCTGTAATTTAGCATGAACTCGAACTTCGCGGTTAAAGCGTTCTTCCATGACTTTGGAGTTGCGCAAACTGACTTTCATCTGTTTTACAATCAAATTTCTATCCAAAGAATGATCGTAGCACAGCCAAATATCGCCCATGGCTCCTTGGCCAATCTTTTCAATGGGTTCAAATGCTCCGATGCGTAGTGGGGCTTTGTTTTTAGCTTTAGTCATAAAAGTTCCTCAACCAGCGTAAATTTCTTTTACTATTGTTAATTTTAACAAATCATGTGGCAAAGCATAAAAGATAAAGTTAAACAAAAACATCGATTAACCAAAACCGAGGCCCTTTGGCTTTACGAGCAAGCACCTGCTCAAGATTTATACGATTTAGCAAATTTTGTTAAAATTCAAAAACACGGCAAAAATATATACTGGGTTAATAACAGACATATAAATTATACCAATGTTTGTGTGCTAAATTGCAGATTTTGCGCCTTTTCTAAGATAAAAAAAGATAGTCCCACAGCTTATAATTGGAGCCCTGCAGAAGTTTTAGCCAAAGCCCAAGAATCCGTGGACCAAGGAGCCCAAGAGCTTCATATTGTGGGCGGCTTGCATCCTGATCATCCTTTGCAATATTACATAGATATGCTGAGCAATTTACGAGCGCAGTTTCCCACAGTTTCCCTTAAAGCTTTTACCGCCGTCGAACTAATTCACTTTGCGCAAATAGCTGACATTAGCGTCGCTGAAGTTTTGCAACGCTTAAAAGACGCCGGTTTGCAAGCTTTGCCCGGGGGTGGGGCAGAAATTTTAGTGCCCGAAGTTCGCCAGGAAATTTGCGGAGAAAAAGAAAGCGGCGAACAGTGGTTGCAAGTGCATCGCACCGCCCACGAAATGGGGATTCCCAGCAATGCCACCATGCTTTTTGGACATATAGAAAGCTTGCAGCATAGGGTGGAGCATTTGGCCATGATTAGAGATTTAGAAGACCGTGCGCCGGGCTTTTTTGCCTTTATTCCTTTAGTTTTTCACCCAGAAAACAATGCTTTGGGCCAGCGCCTTAAAAAAATGACATCCCCAGAAGATCGTTTGCGTACTATTGCGGTGTCGCGTTTGTTTTTAGATAATATTCCCCATATTAAGGCTTACTGGGTGCAAATGGGCATAGATGTAGCCCAGCAAGCTCTTTTGGCAGGGGCCAGCGACTTAGATGGAACCATTGCTGAAGAGAAGATCACCTCGGCAGCTGGAGCCCAAAGTGCTCAGGGATTGAGTGTGGCGCAAATGAATTCTATTATAAAAGAAGTTGGCTGCGTTCCTGTGGAACGCAATGGTTTATATGAAAACATTCCATGAAATTATTTTTAAACAGTTTTTTTGCAATTTATAGCGTAAATTAAAAATATGACAGTAAAATATACACTTGTGGACAAAGAAGATCGCTTAGCTGAACTCGTAAGCGTTTTAAATGAAGTTCCAGGGTGTGCTTTAGATACTGAAGCTGATTCTATGCACCATTATCGGGTGCGCTTATGTTTAATACAAATCACAGTAGCTGGTAAAAATTGGATAGTTGATCCTCTAAGTGATATTAATTTAAATAAGCTTTGGCAAACTAAAGCTTTGCAAAATTTGATTTTACATGGTGCCGATTACGATTTGCGCATGTTGCACACATTTTGTGATTTTACTCCGCAAAAAATATTTGATACCATGATAGCAGCCAGATTTTTAGGGGTGCATCGCGTTGGTTTAAGCTCTTTGGTGAAAAAATACTTTAGTGTTACTTTAGCAAAATCCAATCAAAAGGCTGATTGGACTAAGAGACCTCTACCTAAAACCATGAAGCAGTACGCGGTTTTAGATACTTTTTACTTACATGAATTACGAGAAATATTATTAGCTGATTTGCGTAAGTTAGGCAGGGAAGAATGGCATACGCAAACTTGTGCTCACATATTGCAAAATTCCCAAGAAGATATTTTTTTAGAGTCAGATGATGATGCTTGGCGTATTAAAAAATCAAATTCATTGGACCCTAGAGCCCTGGTTTTTTTGCGGGAACTTTGGCATTGGCGCGAAAAAGAAGGGGAGTTGTTAGATCGGCCTGTTTTTAAAGTGCTTAACAACGAAGCTTTAATTGGAATATCTCGCCGAGCTGCGAATAATGCTAGCAATATTACCGCGCAAACTTTTAATAAGTTACCCCGTAACTTTACTGGAGATAGGCTGCGAAGGTTTTTGAACACTTTGCATAGAGCTGCAAAAATCCCTCAAAAAGAGTGGCCAGAGCCTAAAGCTAGGCGATTAAAGCTTGTAGATTCTCCCAATGCTAAACATTTAGAGAGTATTCGTAATTATCGCGATAAAATAGCCTTGGAGCTAGAAATAGATCCCACTATCATAGCTAATCGCAATCAAATGGTAAATTTGGCTATGCCTAACAAAGATTGGGAAAATAAAATAAAACTTGCTAGGCTTTTGCCTTGGCAATGGGAAATGCTTAAACCAGGAATAAATTAATGGCTATTAGAACTCGTCATTTAGTTGCTGCTAAGCTTAGAACTATGACCCCCCAAGCCTTGCGAGAAGAAAGCGCAAATATTGTTAGGCTTATCACTGAATGGTCTGTTTTTCAAGAAGCCGAAGTAGTGGCAGGTTTTTATCCCACCCATCAAGAACCGCAAATAAAGCCTTTATTGCAAAAAATTATGGCAGAAAAAAAACTTTTGCTCCCTAAAGTGTTGGGTAATGGTTTAATGGATTTTCATCAAGTTTTTACCTTTGATGTTTTGCGTTCAGGAGCTTTTGGTTTAATGGAGCCTTCTCTAAGCGCACAGCCTTGGCTAGGTTCCGATCCCGACATAGTTTTGGTGCCGGGAATGACTTTTAATAATTTTGGTGAGCGCGTGGGTAAAGGAGGCGGTTATTATGATAGATATTTGGCAAAATCTAAAAACTCTATATATGTAGGTTTGGGTTTTTCGGTGCAAATGGTGGCAGGGAACATTCCTCAACACCAATATGATGTGAGAATGAATTATATTGTATCTCCAACGGAAATTTTTAAAGTTTAAAGCAAGGTAAATATGAAAGCTGTTTTAGTACTAGCTACTGGCGAAAGTTTTACAGGCACAGTTTTGGGAAGCGCTACCAATGTTCAGGGTAATATCGTGTTTAATACCTCGATGAATGCTTATGAAGATGTGCTTTTTGACAGTGAATTAAAAGATGAAATCGTTTGTATGACTTATCCCGAAATAGGAAATACTGGTGTTGATTTGCAAAGAATTGCTCAGGAGTCAGTGCACTTAAAAGGGTTAATTATTAAAAGTGCGTGTCGAAATCCTTCTGGAGATAGGTCGAAAATACAAGTTTTAGAAGATTTTTTGCAAGAGAAAGGCGTTTCGGGGATAATGGGGATAGACACTCGGCAAGTAACCAAGATTATTCGCGATAATCCAGGCTTAAAAGCAGGGATTTTTGTAGGAGATGTCAGTGTGGCCGATGCTTTAGCTCAATTAGCTTAATATTATGAGAAAAAGACAAAATTACAGAAGAAAGCGAAGCAGTCAGCATACAGAAATGCGTAGTCCGCCTCAAAAAGTGATTTACGGAGTCAAAGCGGTTAGTGAAATACTGAAAAATCGCCCTGGCTTGGTCCATAGAGTAGTGTTTCAAAAAGGTGCTGGTCGCGTAGAGCTTTATGAACTACAAAAGATAGTCAAGCGTTTGCATATACATTATCAGCAATTAGATGCGCGAATGTTAGAACAGCACGCTCCCAACCACGGCGGAGTTTTAGCTTTTTGTCATGAACAAGAAACCCTAAGTTGGGAACAAGTTTTGCCTGATTTAAATGCTGTTTTTGTCAATGAAAAAAGCAGTGTGGTGGCGGTAATGGCCAATATTGAAGATCCCCGCAATTTAGGGGCGAGTTTGCGTTCGTGTTTGGCTTTAGGCGTTAAAACCGTGTTAATGCCTGCCAAGGGAATGTGTGGCTTAACGCCAGCAGTGGTGCGTAGTTCAGCGGGAACTTTAAGCAAATTGCAAATATGCAGGCCTAATAATTTGGAAAAAGCCTTAGAAGATTTATCGCAAATAGGCTATAAATTAGTGGGTTTAGATGGCTATGGTGAAAGCGCTTTAGCGCGGGTGGACTTTTCAGGGCATAATGTGATAATAGTAGGCGGAGAAGATCGTGGTTTACCGCCATATATGCGCAAGCAATGCGATGCTGTGGCTCGTATTCCCATGGCTTTAGATGCCCATTCTTACAATGCTTCCGTGGCTTTGTCCCTAGCTTTATACGAGTGTGCACGCCAACAAGGATTTACAGGTTTGCAAGAACTTGCAGTTATAAATATTGAATAATTTGCGGATTGATAAGAAATATTCGATTAAGATACTCCATGATTTTCTTGTCTAGATCTATTATAATTAAAGATAAATAGTGCTTTTGACGATATAAGCATATAGGGTTATCTATGATTACGAAGATAAAGCTTTTTTGGCAACAAATTTCAGATAAAGACCGCCGTATGATACGATGGACGCTTTTAGTTTGTGCTGGGATCTTGAGCGTTTCTTTTGTGGCTTTGATTTTATATGTGAAATTCGTCCCTTCTGTTGCCGTGGATGATTTGGAACTCGGTGATAGTAACGCTTGGGTTGATACTGAAAGTGAAAATTTAGAAGTGGGTTTAGCTGATATCCCTCCTTTACCTGGGGGAGAAATTTTTGCGAGTTTAGACAGTTTCAATAATAGTGCTCACAAAGAATTGGCTAAGATATATTTGGAAAGACGACTGTTTTCTAAAAGTTTATTGCACGCCGAGCGCATTGCGCCGTGGATGGAAGAAGATCTAGAGTTTCAGGGACAAATAGGTAGCACATATTTACAAGCTGGTCGCCCCCATGAAGCCATTGCTCCTTTGGAGTTAGCTTTGCAAAAACATCGTGATAATGCGGAGTTGTGGGCAGATTTAGCTTTAGCTCGTTTTCGGGGGATGCAAGGGGATAGCGGCATTAGCACCATTGAAAAAGCCATGGAAAAATTTCCTAATAATCCATTATTGCTTACTCATAGAGCTGCCATGTTGGGAGAAGTTCGACATCGCAATGCCACTGGGGAAAAAATATTTCAAAATCTGTTAAAGCAATTTCCTAATTATGCACCTGCTCGCTATCAGTTTGGTCGTTTTTTAATGAATCAAAGCAATTTTGGTTCAGCTTATAGGCAGTTGTTAGCAGCGCAAAAATTAGATCCCTTTGATTCGCGTATTCATGCCCGCATAGGCATGGCGCAGTTTTATTTGGGACGAGATAAAGAGGCAGAAAAATCTTATAAGACAGCCTTGGCTATGAATAGTTTAGACTACAACACTTGGTTTAATTTAGGGGAATTGTATCTGTCTTTGGCCAATGAAAACACCACTCCATCGGGGTTTAAGGCCTACACTCGTTTGGCATTAGAGGCTTATTTGACTACTTTAGCGCACCAACCCGAACATTACGATGCCCATTATCGCGTGGGTTCTATATTAAATATAAACAAGCAAAACCGCGAAGCGATACTGCATTTGCAAAAGGCTTTGAATGCTAATCCCCAGTCGGTTCCTGTGCTTTTACAGCTCGCTGCAGCCTGGGAATCTTTGGGGGAATACATTAAGGCATGGGACTATACGCAAAAGGCTTTTGAAATAGAACCATACAATAAAGTCTTGGTTTCTCAGATACAACGCCTAAAAAATGTTAAGGAAAGTCGTCCTGACACTTGACTCAAGACTTTTTAAAATGTATTATATAGTCATAAGTTGGTGATATTAAATAGATTATGACTAATGTAACGAAAAAAGATTTGGTGGCTAACATAGCTAAGCAAACTGGTTTAACCCAAGTTGATACTAAGATTATAGTGGAGGGCTTTTTGGACTCCATTGCTAAGGCTTTAATAGAAGGGAATAATATTGAAATTCGCGGCTTTGGTCGCTTTAAAGTACGCACTCGAAAAGCGCGTATGGCCCGTAACCCCCGCACAGGAGAGCCAGTAAAAGTAAAAGAAGGGGTAAAACCAGTGTTCGAAGCTAGTAGAGGACTGCAAAAAACCATAAACGAGCAAATTAAAGCAAGTTTGGAAAACGATGACAGCTAAGGCACCTACTATTAGAAACCGCAAAGCTTTGCACAATTATTTTGTGGAAGAACGCTTTGAGGTGGGTATTGTTTTGCGTGGAACCGAAATCAAATCCATACGCGAATCACAGATTAGTTTGGCGGAAGCCTGGGTAGATGTTTCCGATAAAATGGAGCTATGGTTGGTGGGAGCCCATATAAATGAATATAAATATTCCGCCCATGCCGTTCACGATTCGGTACGGCGGCGCAAACTATTGGCCCATCGTCATGAAATTGTAAAAATGCACAAAGCTGTACAATTAAGAGGGTTGACCATTGTTCCCTTAAAACTTTATTTTAAAAATCGTCGAGCTAAATTAGAAATTGGTATTTGTCGAGGTAAAGGCGATAGAGACCGGCGTCAAGATGTGTTTAAAAGAGAAGCCAAACGAGAAATGGACCGTGAAATGAAAAGGGCTAATTTCCGATGAAAAAAATCTGTTGTATATTGCTTTTTTCAGTGGCTTGGCTTTTTGGACAAAACATTAAGGTACAATATCAAGGGCAAACTTGGCCTTTGAATGATATGGTTTTCCAAGAGAGTCAAAATACTTGGTTTAATGCGGGAGAACTGTTTTCTCGTTTAAATATAAATCATCAATGGAACCCATATAATCAGCAAATAGTTGTGCAAGGTATGGGCAAAACACTAGTTTTTGTGCCTAATTTTCGTGTTTATCAGTGTGAAACAGACTTTGGCGTTTTAGAGCAAGTGCCGCAATTGCGTCGAGGAAATTTATGGCTGACTCAAAAAGATTTAACCGCAGTTTTGCAAAAGTGGGCGGCTTTAAATTTAACATGGAGCAGTGCAGAAAATGTACTGCTTATAAACCCAGTGCAGGATTTGCTTAACGCCAAGCTAGAATCGAGAAATAATGGGGATTTATTAGAATTGAATTTTGCCCAAAAAGTTCGCTATGAATCGTTTTTTCATGCCCCACATTTTATTTTGCGGTTAAACAACATAAAAGTTGATTCAGAAAGTTTAAAAAGCTTAAAAGGCAAATTAGCTCGCAAAATCACCGTATTGCAAGAGGAAAAAGCCGTACAAGTTACAGTTTTGCTTTCCAGTATCTCTGAAGGAGGCGAACTTTTAGAAAAAGATGATGGTAAAACCTTGCAAATATTGTTTAGAAGACCGCAAAAATCTGAACAACAAAGTTACGCTCCGACCCCTGAAATTAACACAAAAAAAATTAAAACCGTGGTAATAGATCCAGGGCATGGTGGAAAAGATCCTGGGGCTATTGGTTTGAAAGCTAAGGAAAAAGATATAGTCTTGGCGGTGGGTTTATTGTTGCGCGATAAGCTGAAAAAAGAGGGTTTTAAGGTGAAAATGACCCGGGATACAGACAAATTTGTGGAATTACAAGAGCGTCCAGCCATTGCCTCTAAAGCAGGTGGCGATTTATTTATATCTCTGCATTGTAATGCCATTGATGGTAATGTACAGCGCAAGCGTCGAGTAGAAGGATTTAAGATCTACATTTTGCGAGAAGCGGAATCCGAAGAAGATCGCGCCATTGCCCGCAGGGAAAATCAAGCTGCTATGCTTTCATCGAAGAAAACCAAAGCTGAAATTTCACCAGTGGAATGGATTCTGTTGGAAAATCAGTTGAATTTATATACAAAAGAGAGTGAAACTTTCACTTCGATTTTGGTGGATACCATGTCCCAAGGCAAAATCGCAAAACTGGGCAGTGGCGCCGGACAAGCGGGATTTATGGTGTTAGTGGGCGCTTTTATGCCCAGTGCTTTGGTGGAGCTAGGCTTTATAACCAATCCCAATGATGAATTGTATATGATGAGCAAAAAAGGGCAAGCGGATTTGGCGGAACGAATTTCCCAAGCAGTAGTTGCTTATCGCAATAGCGTAGAAAAACGCTATATTAAATAATATCTTCATTTTTTAAAGAGGTAATTTATGGCAGGCCATTCAAAATGGGCAAATATCAAGCGCAAAAAAGCTAAAACCGATGTGGCGAGAGCCAAAGTTTGGAATAAGTTACTAAAAGAAATTACAGTAGCTGCAAAGTTGGGCGGTGGCGATCCCGATGCTAATCCAAGGTTGCGGGCTGCTATTCTCAAAGGAAGAGGTCAATCCTTGCCTATGAAAAACATTGAGGGGGCTATTGACAAAGCTGTGGGGAACACCGATGCTAATAATATGGAAGAGCCTATGTACGAAGGCTATGGTCCCGAAGGTACAGCGATTTTGGTAAAATGTATGACAGACAATCGCACCCGCACCGTGGCTGAAGTGCGTAATGCTTTTAATAAAAATGGCGGAAATATGGGCGAACCTGGTTCCGTGGCTTGGGGTTTTGCGCATCAGGGCGTGATTATTATTGATGCTAGCGTTTATGAAGAAGAACAAGTCATGGATGTAGTTTTGGAAGCTGGTGCCCTTGATATGACAAGTGTAGATGGGGTTTTTGAGGTGATTACCGAAGTAGAGCAGTTTAATGCAGTGAGTGCTGCTTTAGAAAATGCAAAAATAGACATGCTTAGTGCCGAATTGGCGTATAACCATTCTACCCCGGTGCAGTTAGAAGGCGAATCTGTGCAAGTTTTGATGAAACTCATTGAAAAGCTTGAAGATTTAGATGATGTGCAAGATGTATATCACAACGCTGAGTTCGATGATTAAATGCGCGCTTTTAGGAATAGATCGTGTTAGTATTAGGGATTGATCCGGGATCCCACAGCACGGGTTTTGCTTTTTTATTAAATAAAAGCACCTCTAAAGATCCCAAAGTCTTGGAATACGGTACCATCAAAGCTCCAAGGAGAGCAGAATTACCTTTACGCCTAAAGTATATATGCCATGAGTTAGAACAGCGTATAGGGGTTTATAAACCCCAGCATTTAGCCATGGAAGAAAGCTTTTTTGCGAAAAATCCCCGCACTGCACTGGTTTTAGGACATGCGCGGGGAGCTATCATGGCCACCGCCTTGCGTTATGACATCGAAATTGCAGAATATAGCCCAAGCTCCATAAAAAAAGCTGTTACGGGCAACGGTGGAGCAAGCAAAGAAATGGTGGCAAAAATGGTGAAACTCTTGCTGAATTTGCGGGAGATCGACGATTCTACTGATGCCACTGATGCTTTGGCCATAGCCTTGGCTTTTTTGCACAATCAAAGAGAAAAACCTAAATTAGCAAACACCATATCGCCAGAAGTTTTAAAATTATTAGCGCGCAGCAAAGGAAGGCATAGACGATGATTGAAAGAGTAAGTGGAAAATTAATACGCAATGGTGGTACTTTTGCTGTGATAGATTGCGGTGGGGTGGGGTATAAGCTGAATGTCAGTGCGCGTACTGGCTCAGAACTTCCCTCCGAAGGAGAGGCTCTAACCTTGCTTAGCTTTTTGCATGTGCGCGAAGGCATTATGCAGTTATATGGGTTTTTGCACGAGTCAGAGAGAGAGGTGTTATTAGCTTTGATAGGATTTTCTGGCATTGGTCCTAGATTGGGGCAAAGAATTTTGTCAGAAATTGCGCCTTTGGATCTAATGGCTCTTATTGCCACCGAAAACCGTGTGGGTTTAACAAAGATCAAGGGCATTGGCAAAAAAACCGCAGAATTATTGGTGTTGGGGCTTAAAGACTTGGCCTTGAGCGCATCGGCAGAAACAGATTTGAAGATCAGTGGGCCCATGCACGATGCCATGTTAGCCTTAGTTTCTTTAGGGGTAAGAGAAAATAAAGCGCAAAAAGCTTTGGAAAAAGCTGTAAAAGAACTGGGAAGCGATGCTAGTTTAGCCCAACTGATACCTACAGCTTTGAAACACACTTAATCTATATTTAAATTATGTCCATAGAGCGCATTACCAATCCTGAACAAATTCATGAAGACTCCATTGAAGATCGCGGTTTAAGACCTCGTAGCTTGCAGGAGTTTACAGGGCAAGAAACTTTAAAAGAAAGCTTATCCATAGCCCTGAGTGCAGCAAAAATGCGCGAAGAAGCGGTGGACCATTGCTTGTTAGCAGGTCCTCCTGGTTTGGGAAAGACCACTTTAGCGGCGATTATAGCCCAAGAAATGGACACGCAACTACATATAACTTCGGGTCCTGTTTTAGAAAAACCTTCGGATTTAGCAGGGATATTAACTTCTTTGCAAGCGGGAGAAGTGCTTTTTATAGATGAAATTCACCGTTTAAATCGTTCCATCGAAGAATATCTCTATGTGGCCATGGAAGATTTTCGCTTAGATATTATGATTGATAGCGGCCCTGCGGCCCGTAGCGTGAATATTCCTCTGCAACCTTTTACATTAGTGGGCGCCACCACCAGAGCGGGGATGCTTTCTGCTCCCTTTCGCGACCGTTTTGGCTTGCAGTTTCGCTTGGAAATGTATAACCCCCAAGAATTAGCGCAGATTTTAGGCCGTTCGGCAGGGATTTTAGATGTGAGCTTGCAAAGCGATGCCGCAGAGCTCTTAGCAGCGCGCAGCCGTGGTACTCCTCGCATTGCCAATAGAGTTTTGCGCCGTTGCAGAGATGTGGCTCAAGTGGTGGGCGATTCTGTGGTAACAGTAAAAGTTGCCAACAAGACTTTAGATATGTTAGGTATAGACGAACATGGCTTAGATTTAATGGATCGCACCATTTTAGAAACTCTTATAGATAAATTTAATGGGGGGCCTGTGGGTTTAAGCACTATTGGTGCGGCCATAGGAGAAGAAGCTTCTACCATTGAAGAAGTATATGAACCTTATTTAATTCAACAAGGATTTTTAGCGCGCACCCAGCGGGGGAGAGTAGCCACGGTTAGAGCTTACCAGAAATTACACCGGACAGTTCCCAAGTCCCATCAGGATTTGCAAGAAGAACTTCTATTTTAGCTAGTAATTATTAAATTTGGCTTGGAGTTTAAATGAACCATAAAGGCATAGCTGTTTTAGTGTATGACAAAGCCGAAGAACGACGGCCTCTTTGGCTTCGAATGCTATTGTCTTATGGTTTTGCGCCGAGCATGATGGATAATTATGCCGAATTTGTAAAAATGGTAGCCACTCGCAAATATCCTTTGGTAGCATGTGTGGTTGCAAATATTGAAGAAGCTTTAACTTTGAAAGTGTTTAGAGAGCGGGTAGAGTTCCGCTATATTCAAATTGTGCTGATATTAGAAGACGCACGACAAGAAACGGTGCTTGAGTTAATTAAGATGGGCTTTTACAATCTTTTAACCCTTGATCAAATAGGCAATCCCTTAATAGATAAAATGACTGCACTTACAGAACATTTAGCAGGAGCCAAAGAACGGCGCCAACATGTGCGCGTGCAAATTATGGCCTATGAAAATGCTAGGGTGGTTTTAACTCTGTCTAATCAACGCAAAGTTACTTCTATTGTAAAAAATCTCAGCTTAGGTGGCTTACAAATTTCATTTAGAGATCGAGTTTTTGTGCGCTTTAGTGTAGGTGAAGTTTTTAGAAGTTCTTTAGTAGTTTTTAAAGATATGGATTTCACCACTGATTTAGAAGTTGTGGCTGTGCACAACAAAGGTTTACAGTTAAAGTTTGTGAATTTAAGCGAAGAACAAAATAATAAAGTCGCTGCATTGATTTATGAGCGACTTTATTTTGGTTTTTAAACTGTTAAATATTTATTCTTCATCTTCTTCGTTTTCTTGATTGACTAGTTTGCCTAGCAAATCATCTATATCAATACTTTCTACGATATCTCTATCATTAAAAGTAACCACAATGTTGTATTTTCCCCAACCAATGCGACGAGCTTTTTTGCCTTCTACGGAAGCTGCGTCCACAGCTAAGAAAGCTTCTTCATTTTCACGGTTAGGTAATCTTTTGCTTTTAGCTAAACGAGTTACATTGGTTAAAGATTTGTCTTTGGCATCTTTAATATCTATTACAAGTTCCCACAAGACATTATTGTTTACATTTATTTCACCAGCTTGTTTTAGTTGATGGTTAACATTTTCCATAACTTTGCTTACATGTTTTTGTGCTTGGGAATGGGCATCCTTTTTAACATAAAAGAGCAGACCAATAAAAAGCACATTTAGTACAACAGATAAGATTAAAATGTTTCTTTGGTTCATTTGAGCCTCATTAATTAAGTGAACATTAAATTGAATTTAACCTTTAGCATAGCAAAAACCAAGGGAAAAATCAAATTATTGAGAAAAAACTTGCAAATCAGGGTCGTTTTCGTTTACAACTTCAAATATATCCAGCAAATTGGTGATTTCTAGCAGTTCTTTACTTGAATCTGGGATATTCATCAGTTGTAAAGTGGCTTTACTGTTTGTTGCAGCAGTGTATGCAGATACTAATTCGCCTATGCCCGTGCTATCTATTTGTGTTACCTTGTCGAGATTTATAATCACTCGTTTGAGCCCTTGATCAAATAGAGCTTTTATAGAGCCTCGCAATGATTGATTTAATGCTGTGGCGGTTAATTTGTTATAAACAGAAACAATTGCCGTAGCATCTTTTTCTTTTATTTCTAACTTCATTATTATGTACTCTCATTTTTTATATTGATGTGGATAATCTTATTTTATGATTTCTTTTTTAAAAATCAAGAAAAGAAATGCTTATGAATGTAAAAAAACAAAAACAAAAGCCCTGGGAACAGGTAAATAACAATCTTATAGAGTTTATAAAGCTGTGGAAAGCTGCTCATGAGTCAGTTTTGGGCTTTCATTGGAAAAAGCTTCCCCCCTTTAGTTTTATATGGCCTCAGGTGGATTTTTTGCGAATTCAATCACTTATGGCAGATTTATCTAAGCAGTGTTCAGAACAAATTCGCAATTTACAGGTTTTAATTAAAAAGAGCAACAACTCAGTTGCAGAAGAACAGTTGTTTTATAAAAAGACCATCCCTTATTTGCACAGTTTACAAAATAGTGCCAAAATTCTTATAAAAATCGCTGCTTTTAAACAGTCTAAATTAGAAAAGAAACCGGTGAAAGCCCGGGATTTAAATCGTTTATTAAAAGACTACGAAGCTAAAGTTGCAGAGTTAAGAAATAATTCTTTAGTAGCTCGTGAACAATGGTTACTTTTAAATAGCGCCTTATCGGAAAAATAAGCAGTTTAACTAAAAATGATATAAATCATTTATACATTAAACCAATATTAACAAACCAATATAACTCAAGGAGAAATTATGGCTTTTGAATTACCAAAATTACCCTATGCTTATGACGCATTGGAGCCACATTACGATGCTCAAACAGTGGAAATTCACCACAGCAAACATCACAACGCTTATACTATGAATTTTAACAAAGCTGTGGAAGCCGCAGGTTTAGAAGGTAAAAGCGCCGAAGAAATTTTAACTTCCTTAGATTCTATCCCCGCAGACAAGCGCACTGCTATCATAAATCACGGCGGTGGCTACTGGAACCACAATTTTTTCTGGGAATCTATTTCACCCAATGGCGGTGGCGAAGCTAAAGGAAAATTAGCCGACGCAATCAATGCTAAATGGGGAAGTTTTGCCGCTTTCAAAGAAGAATTTACCGCCAAAGCTGCCGGGCATTTTGGCTCTGGTTGGGCTTGGTTGGTAGTTAATAATTCAGGTGAATTAGAAATTGTAGATACCCACGATCAAGTTTGTCCCATTACCACAGGTTTGAAACCCCTAACAGTGATTGATGTGTGGGAACACGCTTATTACTTGAAATACAAAAATGTGCGTCCAGAATGGATTACAGCATGGTGGAATGTTGCAGATTGGGATAAAGCCGAAGAACGCTTTAATGCAGTTTAACGCTTTAACGCAGTATAAGTGATATTAAATTTCACTAACTAAAAATAAAACGCCTCCCCAAAGGGAGGCGTTTTTCATGTTTAAGCCTGGGTTAAACTATTTATAAATAGCTTTCATAACAGTTTCTTTATCAAGCTTTTTGGTGCAGAAGAACCAATCGTAGCAAGTAACGCCTTCTTCTTCGCTTTCTACGCGTTCTTTAGCAACACCGCAACTTTCGGCTGTGGGAACGATAACATCGTCACCGGGGCGCCAATCGGCAGGTGTAGCTACATTAAATTCATCAGAAGCTTGTAAAGCTTGCATGATGCGAACAATTTCGTCGAAGTTGCGACCCATGCTCAAGGGGTAGTAGAGAATGGTGCGAATAATACCTTTGGGGTCGATTACAAATACAGCACGCACTGCTTTAGTATCGCTTTCACCTGGTTGTAACATTCCATATTTTTGAGAAACATTCATAGTAATGTCTTCAATAAGTGGGAAAGTTATTTCCACATTTTTCATGCCTTTGTATTCGATTTTTTCTTTAATGGTGCGTAGCCAGGCTATGTGACTGTACAAACCATCTACTGAAACTCCCACTAATTTAGTGTTCATTTTGTTCAGTTCTTCTTCGATGGATGCAAAGGTCATAATTTCAGAAGTACTCACATGGGTAAAATCAGCTGGATGGCTAAAAAGTATAAACCAACTTCCTACGTATTGTTCGGGAAATTGTATATCACCTTGGGTGGTAATAGCTTTGAAAGAAGGGGCTTTTTCGCCGATTAAAGGCATGCGAGGTGTTTCTTGTTCAGACATAGAACTCTCCATTTGGTTGTGTTGCTTAGCAACGGTTTAAGTTAACACATACCATTATACATTTTTTCACGAAAAAGACAATGAGATTCAATCTTATTAGACTGATTATTCTACTAAACCTACAAAAGCATCGCTCAATTAGAATGAGTGTTCTAAAAAGCAGCGATAAATCTGCTTCAAAAATTGGTTAAAATCTTTCGGCGTGAGATTTTTCTCGCCTATTGCGCAATTCTTCTACCACAGCATAAGGCATACGCAAACCGTTGATAGCTACTGGGCTTTGACTGCTATGATAATCGGAACCACCCGTGCCTACTAAGTTGTAACGGCGAGCGATACTGCGATATTTACGCCTAATTGCGCCTTTTTGTCCAGGACTATAAACTTCAATTCCTTTTAAGCCTGCTTCTACTAAACTGGGGATTAACTCATCGGCATTGGTTTTGTATGGATGGGCCATTACTGCCACGCCCCCAGCATTTTCTATGAGTTTTACAGTTTCATGGGGGCTAATGCCATTCTTTTCTACAAATGCCGCCGCCCCTTCTCCCAAGTATTTTTGAAAGGCCTCGCCAAAAGACCCCACAAGTTCTTCGGCGAGCATGGCCAAAGCTATATGCGGTCGCCCAATAACCTTACCTTTGCAAAAGCTAAGAACTTTATCGTAGCTGATTTCTACTCCCAGGGAGTTTAGCTTTTTGATAATAGCTTTTACCCGAATATGGCGTTGCTTGGTTAATTCTTGAAGTTCTAAGTTTAGGGATAAGTTGGTGGGATCAAAAAAATACCCTAAAATATGTATGTCGCGCCCTTGATGAACGGAGCTTATCTCTACACCAGGAATAAGTTCAAGATCGTGTTCAGCAGCCAATTTTTTCCCTTGAAAATAAGAGTCAATATTATCGTGATCGGTGATAGAAATGCATCGCACCTTTTTTTTAGTGGACATTTCAATGATTTCTTTGACAGAAAAATTACCGTCAGATAAGTTAGTGTGAATGTGCAAATCTGCAAAACCAGTGGGTTTTATAGGCTTTTGAATCCAAATTTCAGTCCCTGAGAGCATATCTATAATTTAAGCTTCTTTTTTAGGTAAAGTACCAAGCCAATTATTTAGTTGCACCTTTTTTTCTGAGATTTTGGAACGCATTTCTCGGCTAACATAAGAGCTTAAATTGCCTTCAGATTCGCCATTAAAGATTAAAATTGGACTCAAGCTTAGATGCGTGGCTAGTATGCCATGGGGAGAATTTAAAGATATTAACCCAGGATATTGGCGCAATTGCTCTATAAAAAATTGAAAAGAAGCTCCCCCTGGGGCTGTTCTAATTCCTAATTTGTCTAAAGTTGGGCTCAGAGAGTTTTTAGTAGAGCTGGGATTTATAGCCAAAAAGCGATAGGATGCACCTATGGCGGCACTGAGCTTTATTATTTCGTCAGGAGTCCAAACTTCTCCGGTTATAGATGGCTCAAGGTTTAGTAAAATTACATTGTGGGAAATTTGAGAAATAGCATCTTGGGCCAAGAAAGGTCGCAGGCTTTCAGTGGGTATTTTAAGCTGTCCAGCCAACTGATTGCGATAGTCTATAAGTAATTTATTGCCTGAGCCGTTAAAACTGATGTTTAAAAAAGGATAATTATGCTCATTTTGAAACCCAACGCGATGCTGAGAACCTGCTTTGGCTATTAAATAAAGCTTGAGAATGTTGGGGTTGGGATCTAAGCAAACCACTAAATCCCATATTCTATCAGTGACTTTACGCTCAATTACAGCAAAAGTAAGACTACCATATTTGAATTGTGCTGGGTCGTAAGTTTGATAATAACTGTTTAAATCTAGCCGTTTAAGTAAGGTTGAGAATTTTTTTGGGCCTAAAAAAAGTAATTCGTTGGGGTCGGGTTTTTGCGATACCAAATAGCGCATAAGTGGTAAAAAAACAGATAATTCTTCGAGAGTGTCGGGCAATACAAAGAATTTAGAGTTTGATGCGCTTAAGTCTCTAGAAAAAGTAAATGTTTCAGCTTGTGTGCCTGATTTTTTTAAAAACCAATTACGAATGCGTTTAGGGGAGGCAAACTTATATAAACACCACCGCCAATGGTCGATAAATGGGAAAAAATCTTTATCTGTATTATTTTTGTTTTGCACAATTGAAAATATATGTTTTATAAATAAAAAGAACTGCAATTAACAATATATATTTGTAAAAGAAGGTAGTTTGTGGCAAAAAAATCTCAAAAAATGTCCAGTGACTCTATAAGTACCATTATAGGAGCGCTCTTGTGGTTAGGACAAATTAGCGGTGCAACATACATCTGGGTTAGCCAGTCGGCTTTACCTATTGAGAATACTTTATTGCTTTTTATGGCGACTTTAGGCGCACAGATAGTATTTCTGTATCTATTGGGAATCTTTATTTTACGCGATTCTGTAGGTGAAATTTCTCTGGGTGCTATTTTAGGTTTTAGTGGCTCCGCATTTTTATTTAGTTCGCTTAATGGATTAATAGTCAATTCGCACAATATATTGTTTTATTTAATACCAGTGCTCTGGATTGCTAGCAACTCAAGTTCTCGCAAGGTATTTTTCACAGCTCTTTTGACTTTGTTTCCCGAAGCTTTACAGTGGTTAAACGCTTATTTTGGCTTTTTATCCCCAATTCCCCCAGTGGTTGGTGTGGCTGATCCTCGCCTATTTGATTGGTCTGGATTTGTCCTAAGTTATGGTTTAACTGCATTAACTGTAAGTTTATTGGGACTTTTAGTTGTGCGTAGCCGATTTTCTTCGGTGGTGGTTAGTTCCAATATGCCTCCACCGCCTGTAAAATCAAATGCTAAAATAGATGCTCAATCTGAAGCGCCTAGCGAAGAGATTGAAGAGAAAATTTCATTAGGAGTAAGTTTTAATGCCATGGATGGCGCTGAAGCTAAAACGGGCTTGCGGGGGATTTTAGAATCCATTGTCTTTTTTATGAGCAAAAACTTTAAGGCGCATTCGGCATTAGGATTTTTATCATTAGACGAAGGGCATACCTTTGTGATTAATGCGCGTTATAGCCGCAGTAACTATATTAAAGAAGATGTCTTAGTTTATGAGGGTTCAGGTATAGTAGGAAAGGCCATTGCCCAGGAGCAAGGCTTTATGACGGGGAACTTAAAATCTTATCCCGATAAAATTGAGTATTATTCGCGACAAGAAGAAGTTAATTCCGTAATTATAACTCGCATTGTAGAAGAGGACAGCAAAAAAGTGTTGGGTTTATTGGTGGTAGATAGCCCATCCATACGAGGTTTTAACGATTCAGATAAGGATCTGCTCAATCGATTCTCTACCGTGGCCTCTAAGTTGATTAGTAATGCCCTTATGCGGCGAGTGATGGAAACTGTAGCTCACCAAAACGAAGTGGTTTATGAAACCTCCAAAAAACTCACCGAGCAAAATTCTGTGCGCGGCGTTATGGGAGTGCTAATAGAAAATTTACGAGAGGTTTTTAACGCCGATAATTTGATAGTATGCGATTACGATAGTGCCAAAAAACAAGGGCGTGTGATTCGGGCTATTGGCGAAAATCCAGGGGTTTCAGAAAACATTTCATTTAGTATTGACGATCCTTTAGGTATATACGCCCAGGTGTTTCACAACAAAGAAGAAACTTTAGAAGTTGATTTACGCTTAGGTGAAAAATACCGCTTTGTTAGTAATGAATTAAGAGATAATATGCCCGTGGAGCTTATTGCAGCTCCTATGTTAGATGTTCAGGGCAATGTTTTATTGGTTTTAGGATTGGAGTCATATACTGGTGGGGCTTTCAGTAAAAGCGCTTTGGTGTTGTTACAGACCATTATGGCCAATGCTTCATCCTCTTTGGGGAGAGCAAGAGCGTATCAGCGTATAAAAGAGCAAGCTACTGTAGATGGTTTGACTCGTATTCCCAACCACAGACACTTTCAAGATACTTTGGATAAAATTATTGAAATTAGTCAAAGAGAAGGGCGGGAATTTGCTCTCTTACTGATGGATATAGATCACTTTAAGCAATTTAATGATACTTATGGTCACCCGGTGGGGGATAGAGTGTTGCAAGTGGTGGCTGCAGCAATAAGCAAAGTTGTGCGTCCCAATACCGATTTTGTGGCCCGTTATGGGGGGGAAGAATTTACGGTGATTCTCAATACTTCTCCTGCGGAATTGCGCATAGCTGCTGAGCGAGTGCGTCAGGCGGTGGAAGCTCAGAGAATTGAACATAATGGCGAAGATTTGCATGTTACAGTTTCCATCGGCGCCGCTACTTTCCCCTTGGACACAGATGAAAAAGCAAAGTTGATAGATTACGCTGACCAAGCTATGTACCATTCTAAAAAAGCTGGTCGCAATAGAGTATCTTTGTGGTCTAATGTAAAATCGTTAATAGAATAAGGAAATAGTGAGTAAGCAAAAATATTATGCCATCAGGCAACCAAAACCAGCACGCATAGTGATGACCTGGGCTGAATGTTCAGCCATAGTACATGGGGCTAAAGGTGCTCTGTTTAAATCTTTTAAGACTAAAAAAGAAGCCCAAGCCTGGATAGAAGATCGTCCGGTAGGTGCAGAAAAAGGTTTGATGTTATTTGTAGATGGATCATTTATGGGAAGCAGTCCCAAAGCCGGCTGGGGGTGGGTGGCGGTTTTGGACGGTGTGGAAATAGCCCACGCCCAAGGAACTACCCCTCACGATGCTTTGTCGCGGAACATAGACGGGGAGTTAGCGGCCGCAGTGGAAGCTTTGCAGTGGTTTCAAGAGTGGAGAGGACAAAAGCTAGGGGAAAGGCAAATTCCCCTGCAAAGCACGGTTTGCCATGATTACGAAGGCATAGGCCGCTGGGCTTTGGGGGAGTGGCAAGCGAGAAGCCAAGTAGCCCAAGAATACCAGCGCCAGGTGCAAAGCCTTTTGACCGGGGTTAGTTTTCGCAAAGTCAGCGCCCATAGTGGTGATAGGTGGAATGATAGGGTGGATGCTTTGGCGAAGGGTGCTCTTTTAAGTTAGTAACGCAGACGCCCTCGATACTATTTCGCTTAAAAAACCATTTCATAAGTGGCGAAAGCACTAGGGGATCGTGGGGGCAACCTACTCATAGCGCAGCGCGTCAATGGGGTTGAGTTTCGCCGCTTTAGACGCGGGGTAATAGCCGAAAAATATTCCCACCGCTGCGGAAAAGCTAAAGGCAATCAACATTATGGAGCTGTCTATTACCGTGGTCATTTCCGTCCATTTTTCTAAACCATAGCACACCGCCAATGCAAAGGCTATGCCCAAAAGCCCCCCCAAGACGCATAAAACCACAGATTCTATTAAAAACTGCAGTAAAATATCTTTGCCTCTGGCTCCCAAAGCCATGCGAATACCGATTTCTCGGTTGCGCTCGGTTACGGAAACCAGCATGATATTCATAATTCCTATGCCTCCCACCAACAGGGAAATCCCCGCAATGGCGCTGAGCAATAGGGTAAAAGTCTTGGTCATATCCGTGGCCGTGGATAAAATATCGCTTTGATTGCGTACCATAAAATCATCGTTTTGCCCGGCTTTTATGCGATGGATACGCCGTAAAATATCTTCCAATTCCGCCTGGGCCTCATTCATTTTGTCGATGCTCACCGCACTCACATAAATATCGTTGATAAAATTGCGCCCACTTAAGCGATAATACACCGTGTTGAGTGGCGCCATAATCACATCATCTTGATCGCCCCCTGGCCCCGATGCGCCTTTGCTTTGCAAAACGCCAATCACCGTAAAAGGCACGGTGCGAATCCGGATTTTTTTACCCACAGCGACACTTGCATCCCCAAAAAGTTCTTGGGCGGTAGTTGCGCCCAGCACCGCCACTTTGCGCGACTGCCGCACATCGTAATCATCGAAAAAATCCCCATGAGCAAGGTGCCAATCCCGAATTTCTTGATAATCTGGATTTACCCCTTCGATGGATGTGTTCCAGTTTTTCCCCTCGGCAATCACTTGCTCATTGAGCCGCACCCTTCCCGAAACTCCTTGCAAAAGCGTGGACTGCTCTTTGATGCTTTGCACATCTTTGAGCTTTAAGCTAGTGCGACTAGTCCCGCTCATGCGCACGCCACCGGAACTAAAAGCTCTGGGATAAACCATGAGTAGATTTGTGCCCATGGATTCAATTTGCTTTTGAATGGTGGCTTCGCTCCCTTTGCCCACGGCCACCATGATAATCACCGCACCTACGCCTATCACAATGCCCAAAACCGTGAGCAAAGTGCGCATCCGGTTGCGCAAAATGTTCTTAAAAGCTGTTTGAAAAATTGAAAAAAGCATGTTTTACTCTAGTTTAGGGTATCAGATTGTATTAATCCATCGCGAACTACTATGGTGCGCTTGGCAAAAGCGGCGATTTCATCTTCGTGGGTAACCATGACAATGGTGATTCCCTGGGCATTGAGTTGTTGAAAGAGCACCATAATCTCTGCAGAGCGTTTAGAATCTAGGTTGCCTGTGGGTTCATCGGCCAAAAGTATAGAGGGTTCGTTTACCAATGCGCGGGCGATGGCCACTCTTTGCTGTTGGCCGCCGGAAAGCTGGTTGGGCACATGGTCTAAACGATCTTCTAAGCCCACCAAGCTTAGCATATCTATAGCCCTTTGGCGTGGATTTGCTAGCTTGCGGTGGCGCAAATATTGGGTGGGAAGCTCCACATTTTCCAAGGTGGTGGTACGGGATAAAAGGTTAAAACCTTGGAAAACAAAGCCAATGGACGAGGCGCGAATATCGGCGAGTTGGTCTTTGTTCATATTATCTACCCTTTGCCCCGAAAGCGTGTATTTACCAGCGGTGGGCTGGTCCAAGCAACCCAAAATATTCATCAAAGTAGATTTTCCCGAGCCAGAAGCCCCCATTATAGCCACAAATTCTCCAGTATTTATGCTTAAATCTACCCCGCGCAGGGCGTGAACTTGGTTTTCACCCATGGAATAGATTTTTTGCACCGCATTTATTTGCACCACATTTTGCATAATTGCACCTATCTGCGGCGAGGGCCGCCCATCATCATAGGGTTAAATGACCGGCCGGCACCGCCTCGACTATTATTTTGCAGCGAACCCACCACCACGGAATCTCCCATTTGGAGTTCGCCGGGGTCTAGTAGGGCGGTGCGCGTGTCGTCGCTCAGGCCCAGTTTTACAGCTATGGGTTTAAGTTGGCCTTGGCGTTCTACCCAGACCCTGGAGCGACCGACACTACGCCGCAGATCGGAACGCGTTTTGCCAGGTGCACCCCGCTGGGCTTTAAACTCATCGCCAGCGGAAAACTCGCCACGAGGGGAAAACTTGCCGCCAGATCTAGGCTTACCGTCAGGGGAAAATGGTGGCCTAAAGTTAGTGGCGGCGGTGGGGATTATAATGCCGCTATCGCTTTGGGCGATGATAAAATCCACCGTGGCAGTCATGCCCGGAAAAAGCGCCAGTTCGGGATTGGGCGCGCTTAAAACTACGGTGTAGTTTACAACATTTTGCACCACTTGGGGCTGCAAACGCACCTGTTGTACCGTGCCGTTAAACTCGCGATCGGGGTAAGCTTGTACGGTAAAGCGCGCCTCTTGGCCCAGCTGGATTTTCCCAATATCGCTTTCATCAACATCGGCGAGAATCTCCATCTGGGCAAGATCTTCGGCCACCACAAAAAGCGTGGGGGTAGAAAGACTAGCCGCCACAGTTTGTCCCCTTTCTACCGCGCGGGAAATCACCGTGCCGTTAATGGGGGAGCGAATGGTGGTATAAGTGAGGGAAGCTTCGGCTCTGCGCAGAGATGCACGAGCCTGATCCACCTGGGCTTGGTTCACAGCGTGGGTGCTTTGAGCCGTTTGTAATTCCACCTCAGAAATCACATTTTGAGCAAAAAACTGCTGGGCTCTATCTAAATCAAACTGGCTTTTTTGCGCCTGAGCTTGGGCGCGAGCCAAAGAAGCACGACTTTCATCACGACTGGCTAATAATGCTGTTTTATCTAAAATCGCCAAAGGCTGATTGCTTTTGACAATATCGTTGTAATCCACCAAAATCTTATCGATGATTCCCGAAACTTGGCTACCTACTTCCACCGTGCCCACCGCACCCAAAGTACCCGTGGCGGAGACATTTTGTTCTAAAACCCCAAATTCCACTGCATTTTTGCGCCATTGAACTTGATCTTTAGCATTTTTAGGGGACTTTTTCCATAAAGTTACAGCTATTACTATAACTAAAACTGTCCCGGTGATAATTGAAATCTTTTTAATCATAAACTTGCACCTGTAAGCTGTTCAAGGGCGGTTTCTAATTGTCCCATGGCATCCATGGCGTTTAAATAAGCGTTTAAAGCACTGAGATTGGCATCGATGCGCGCAATTTCGGCATTTTGCCACAAAGTTTGCGCTTGTTGCATTTCTAATTGAGTGGCCGCTCCCAGTTGATAACGCACTTCTAACTCTTGGCTAGAACGCTCCGCCACTGCACTGGCGCGACTAAGTGCCTCCAGCTTGTTTTGGGCATTTTGCCAGCGCCGCACAGCGGATTTCTGCTGAGAACTTAAATCTTGTTCTTGCTGATTGAGTTCAATTTGTGCGCTTTGTAAATTTACCTTGCTACGAGCTACGCGAATATGGCGAGTGCGTCCATCTAAAATAGGCACCGACAAAGAAGCAGTCCAAGCCAAAGTATTGCGCCGCTCACGCACCATGTTGAAATCGTGGGCCAAAGTGGCACCCAAACTCACCGTGGGAAAGTAGTTCCACCGCGCCGCTTGCAAACTATGTTGGGCCCCTTGAATCTTTTCTTGTTGGGCTAAATATTCCGCCGATTGCTGCAAATTAAACTCCCCTGGCGGTTCCGGATTTAGGCTAATATCTATGGGAAGCAATTTCAAAGCCTCTATTTCCAAAGAATCACTGTTGATTAAATCCACCAAATTTTGCAAAAGGTCGCTTAAATCATTGGCGATTTGCACCGAATCAGCCACGGATTGCGCCACGGTGCTTTCTTGCTGATAAACCTCGGACAAAGTTTTAGCTCCACTCTGTTGCTGAAACTCAATTTGCGCTAAAACCGCACGCTGATGAGCCAGCTTCACTTGGGCTAAATTCAATTTTTCTTGGGCTCCCAAGCACTGCAAAAAAGTCTGAGCCACCGTGAGGCTTAAAGATTCTTGAAAGCGTTTAAAGCGCAGTTTGGCTTCGCGGGTATTGGCCTCCGCCGCAGAAAGACTAGGCCACAGGGAAAGATCTAGTTTTTCATTCACCGAAAGCGAGGCAGATTTGCGCTCATTGTGGGACCAATCGTGGAGCTGATAAGTTCTACCCAGGGAAGCACCAGCGCTCATGGTGGGTAAAAATTGCCCAAATTGCTGTTTTTCATTTAAAATATAAAGCTGCTGCTGATGCTTTTGCAAAGTCAAAGCGTTATTGTTTTGCATAGCCAAATCAATGGCTTGGTGCAAGCTGAGATCTCGGGCAAAAACCGCTAAAATAAAAGCTCCTAAGCCCAAACACAAAGATTTTGTAAAGATGTTTTTCATCACTTTTTCTTTAGAGAATTAGCCGCTATATATTCCATAAAAGCCTCGCGAAATTGGTCGCCAATGGGAACTTCTTTGCCATCGCTCAACAGGGCGAAACTCTTTTCTATGCGCTGAATTTCATTTAAGTTCAATAAAAAAGACCGATGTACCCGCATAAAACCGTGGGGACGCAAGCGCTCTTCAAAGGATTTTAAACTAGCTAAAGTCATCACTGGCCTTTCGGGAGGTCTATAAATACGCACATAATCCTTCATGCTTTCAATGTATGTAACTTGGCTGAGGTCGATATTTATCACTTGGTATTCAGATTTTACAAAGATATGATTGTCCACCGGGCGATTCAAAGCTTTTTGCGCTGCTTGGTTAAAATCAGCATAGCTAAAAGGTTTGAGCAAGTAATCCAAAGCGTTTACCCTATAGCTTTCCACTGCATAGGACTCGTAAGCGGTGGTGAAAATCACTTGGGGAGGGTTTTTTAGGGCTTTTACCAAGTCCATGCCGCTGAGATCGGGCATTTCTATGTCCGCAAACATTAGATCTACGGTGTTTTTTTCTAAGAATTCTAAGGCCTCTTTGCTGCGTGTAGAAGAAAAGCTCAATTCTAAAAAAAAAGAGCGTTCAATATAAGAACACAGTTGTTGCAAGGCCAAAGGCTCATCATCAATGGCTAGGCAGCGAAGTTTCATAGGGAATCCTCAAATTTACAGTGAAGGTATCGTTACTAGAGTCGATTTCTAAGCAATGTTGGTGGGGGTAAAGTAGTTTTAAGCGTTTGCGCACATTATCTAGGCCAATCCCAGATTTGCTGTGCTTTTCATTTTGCCAGGGGGGAATGCTATTTTGGCAATGAAAATGCAGATTTTGTTCATCTACAGAGATCTTTACCGTAATAAAAGAAGGAACCTCGTAACTAATACCGTGTTTAAAAGCGTTTTCTATAAAAGAAACCAAAAGTAAAATAGGAATATAGCCTTGGGGGTAGGGCGTTTCGGGCAATTCCAAAGTGGTGCTAACCGTTTGGTCGTAGCGCAAACTCATTAAATAAAAATAGCTGCGCACAAATTCAAATTCATTTTTTAAAGTGGTGTAACCGTGTTGATGATTATATAAATGGTAGCGCATCATGCGGGAAAGTTGCACGCAGGCATCTTGGGCAGATTCGGGATTGGCGGGAATCAGCGCATGAATATTATTGAGGGTATTCATAAAAAAATGCGGACTAATTTGATGGCGTAGGGAATCTAAAGAGCTTTGCAAAATTTGTTGTTGCAAAGTAGCTTGCACTCTTTCGCGATCTATCCATTTGCGGAAAAGTAATACCGCGGCTCCCATGCCCGCCACCAAATAACTCACGGAAATGTGGGAAAAGAAAATCCGCAAATAGGGTGGAGGGCGATGCTTAAAACGCCGGGGAAGAAAACTAATATCTAAGAGGTTTTCGATAACAGGATTTAGCAAAATATGGCCAATGTGAATGCCAAAAATAAAGATGCTGGTCCACAAAATATAGCGACGCCATTGCATTTTTAATAAAAAACGAGGCACTAACAGATATTGATTAAAAATAAATATCATCAAATAGGGAAGAGTGCGTATCCAGCTGCGCATAAGGTATCTACTACCTAAATGCTCGTTATAACTTACGCTAATTACGGGAATTAAAAAAACCAATAGCCAAATCAGCGCGTAGTAAATTTCGAAACGCGCATAAAAAGGTCGTTTTTTGTCTTGATCAATAAACACATACAGTAATTTACTTAATAGATGGGCGATAAAAAATGGCTTTCGGCAAAGTGCAGATATTTATAGACTAATTTTTCTCGGACTTAATGCCCCAACGCCAAGTGGCATTAAGTTGGGTGATTTCAAAATATTTTCACTTTTCCGTAACAAAACTCCTCCTTTTGTCGTCTATACATATAGAGCGCACTTTGCGCATTAACAAATATAAGGAGGAATTGCATGTCAAAAGCAAATTTATCACTTACCAACGATCACATTTTTCATCGCGTTTTTGGCGTGGAGGAAACCAAAGACAGCTTGATTTATATTATCAACGAGGTTTTTGCTGATTTGGATCTGAAAAAAATCAAAGAAATAACCTTACTTAACCCAATTAATTACAGCGAATTTATAAAAGGCAAAAACTCAGTTTTGGACATCAAAGCCAAGTCTGAAACAGATGAATTATTTAACATTGAAATGCAGATTTCTGATGAAAAAGACTTTATCCTGCGCAGTCATAAATATCTAAGTCAGATGCACGCCACCCAAGGAGAAAAGGGAGGTAAATACACTGAGATTAAACCATCTCACAGCATTAATTTTTTAAACTTCTCCATTGAGCCTGAGAGCAAGAATTTTCATAAATATTTTTTGATGACTGAATACACCGACAAGGATTTTACCCTTAATGTGTTCAATATGCATTACATTGAAATGAATAAAGTGAAGAAAGTCCATGATAAAAGCACTAAGCTAGAAAAAATGATATATTTTATGAAGAGGATTAACCAAACGGAGGATAAAGAAGTGGCAAGTTTAATAAAAAGCGATGCAAATATTAAACGCATGTACGAAGATTACAAAAGGGTTATGAGCGACACTGATATGGTTCACTATTTTCAATCTTTAGAGAAAAAAGAAGCAGATGAACTAAACAGATTGTATAACGCTGAAGCTAGGGGCGAAGCTAGAGGTGAAGCTAGAGGTGAAGCTAGAGGTGAAGCTAGGGGTGAAGCTAGGGGTGAAGCTCAAAAGCAACGTGAATTTGTTCTCCGCTTGGTGCAACGACAATTTTCTATAGAAGAAATCGCTGATATGGTGGGCATCACCGAAACTGAAGTGCAGCAAATAATTAATTATTCTTCTAAATAAAATAACCAACCGATATTTATAGACTAATTTTTCTCGGACTTAATGCCCCAACGCCAAGTGGCATTAAGTTGGGTGATTAATTGGTGTTGGGTGGATTGCTGTCGGTGATTTTCGTTGCGCAAAGCGCGGTAACCCAGCAAAGCTTGCAGGCTGAGATCGCCCTGGGTGAATTGGGCACCAATAACGGCGCGTTTTTCTTCTTCTACCACGCCACTTAACACCGAACGGGTGGCGGCGCTATCAAAATTATCCCACAATTCGCTTTGCCCCTGGCGCAACCAGGCTAAATCTAAGCTAAAATTCCACTGGGCGTGGGGTTGATATTGCAGATTAAACCATAAATCCAAAGCATCGGGGCCACGCAAATAGCCCAGGGGATAATCCATGATATAAGTATCCGCAAAAGCGGCGGAATCTTGATGACGGTAATTGCTGCGATAAACTTGCCGGCTAGTCATTTTTAGCAAGGGCAAGCGATAGTTGTTAAAAGCGGGATCCGTGTAAATAGCATCTATGCTGGTGCGGAGATTGGGCAACCATTGAGCTTGCCAGCCGGCTAAAATCCCAAAAATGTTGGGAAAGGTTTCGCCGCTGGTTTCGCCCACGGGGCTGGCGATGTCTTCGGCGTTGAGTTGCCAATAAAAAAGATGCCCTTTGCTGGGTCGCAAAGCTAGCTCCAAAGTAGTGGAAGATTTGGTATATCCGTCGCTAAAATTGTTGTGCCAAAGCATAAAAGGGTTGAAATCGCGGAAATCTAGGGGTTTTCCTCCCACCATGCTTTGCTCAATGGCGGCGATGTGTCCCCAAGAGCCATGATAGCTCAACTTATGTACCAAAAGATTTTTGGCGGGTTGAGCGTAGATGCGGTGGCGTTGATTGGGCACGGTTAAATGCATTTGTTGCCATGCTTCTGAATCTTCGGGAGGCATTATTCCCACCTCGCGGGGAGTGCCCAAAAGCTGCGCATCCAGAGATACTAAAACAAAGTCAAAGCGCAGCTTACGCAGGCTTTGCTGCCAGTGCAAAGCCTCGTGAAACGCCGGCGCGGTGCCTAGCACTAGCGTGTATGGCGATGGTCCTAAATCCACGGCAAAACGCCCTATTTGCACCGCACCCCCATGTGCCGTTTGCGAAGCGTATTGCCAACGAGCATAAGATGTATAAGGTACATTGATATTAATCTCATTAAAACCTAAGGGAATATTATGCCCAACTTTGCTGGCGTGCCAGGCTTCTAAATCCCGTTGCAAAGGTAGTTCGCTGTATATGCTAAAAGCAGAATCCCAATGGGCGCTTAAATTGATGCTGGCCATGGCCGGAGTATTTTGGTATTCCAAAGCATTTTGCAGCGGAATGCGCAGGGCCAACCAACCCTTGTATCCATAACAATGGGGGCAATAATTATCGGCGGTGTCCAAAGAAAACTCAGAGTTTTTTAATCCCGTTTGTACACTGGGACTAATTTCTATGCCCACGGCATAATTTAACTTGGCCAAAGGAGTTAAATAACAAGCAAATAACAGGAAAAAGAACAATTTTACCATGATAAACCTATGCGAGTGGCAAAGCGCCTTCTGGTGCCAAAGGTGATTTCAGCTTCGCCGTGCAAATAAGTGCCAATGTATGCTAAACGCGGGCTTAAAGCCCATTGCATGGGGGCATCCTTAATAAAATATTTGGGCGTGGAATGATGGTCGTAAACCGGGGTAGTATCGTTGAGTGCACTACCATAATCGGTGCCTTTCCAGTGCCAAGAGGAACTTAAACTTATTTGTATTTTTTCTTTCCAATAACCATAAAACATGGTTTCAATGGCTTGGCTGTTGGGCCCTAAAGGCGCTCCCAAAGGCTGTCCTTGGTGGGCTACCTGAGCAGTATTAGGCTTAAAATGAGTATAGACATAGGGTTCCACCCGGGCATATTCAGAAATCCAACCCAGTTGCAAGTAGTCCCAATCGTGAATCAAGTGCAAACCCACCGTGCCGCCCCATTTGGCCTCGATGGTGGAGTTTTCCCATAAACTGATAGGACTTTCCATGTCGTCCAGCATAAATTCCCCGTAAATTCGCCCCCAGCCGGGGAGTCTAAAGGCTAAATCTAGCCCCAACAAACCGTTGTTATAGTCTTCGGACATTTGCCCTTTGTGCATAAAAAGCGGAACAATGGGCACAAACAAAATCGGCGCACTAATGCTATCTACAATGGTGGCTTCGCTGATTCCTAATAGCACATTGGAGCCTAACTTGAGCTCGTAGCGATGGGCGTATAAATTGCGATCGCGAGTGTTGAGATTGCTCATGGAATGACCGCCAATATTAAGGTCACCATAAAGGGTTTTCACCGTAAGAGGGCCAATTTGTGTTTCTAAACTTGCCTGGGGAAAAGGAATGGCATTTTGGTTAAAAACCAGAGCGTGTTTCCAAGCTGGCCCCCAATGAGCGGCATCGCGCCCCATGCTTAAACGGGCCCAGTCAAAATGTATGGATAAATTCCCTCGGTAGCGGGCGTAACTGGTGTAAGAAAGCGCCCCGTTGATGGCACTATCTTGGATTTCCAAAAATTCTCGGTCCCATGACCGGGGGTAAGAAGCCCTGTGATCTTCGTTGTAAATGCGGGCATCGAGCCAAAATTCCACGCTATCTCGGTAACCTCGCAAAACCATACCTCCTTCTAGGGCGTTGACTGTATCGGCAAGTCTTTCGGATCCTAAAAAGTTATATCCCTGCACCGGACTAATGGCCAACAAGCTCTTGTCGTCATGCCAGGAGAACATTGAATTAATGGGGAGATTTGGACGCCAAAGGGAGTTGCGCCGAGGAAAATGACTTTCTAAATTGTCCCCTGCACTTTGTTGGTGCAATGCCTGTAATAAAGATTGAGATTGAGGCGTTTTTAGACTGTAAGGACGGTCTAAATTGATTTCTTGGGCCAAAACCGAGGAAAAAAGTAGTGTTATTAATAATAAAAGTTTCAAGATCGTTCCTGAGTTGAAGAATTTTCTGCTTCAATTTCGCTAAGCACACCACCTATATTACATAAATGCCCCTGTTGTTTTATGTTTAAATGTAAACATTGTACGGTATAAATAGGCCCGCGAAATATGCCCCACCAGCCAAAAATCAGAGAAAATACCACCGCTAGCCATCGCTGCACAAAGTTGTAAAAGGAGTTTGGGTGGGCATAAGCCGTGGGAAACTTACCGGCGGCGAAAACAAAAGAAATAGCGCATAAATATTGAATCATGGGGGAATCTTGATCAATCAATCTGCCTCGAAATTTGACTTTTTCCCCTTGGCGTAAAGCCTTGTTGTGCTTAGTGAACCAAGCTTTGGTAGCTTTAATACGCCAGTTTTGGTAAAATATATACAGAAATGCTACCCCATAAGCGAGGGCGATATAAAACAGAGCGGCTTTAAAAAATGCTGAAATCATATTACATCGTTTATTAAATAATTAGTAATTTTAGCATAAAAAAGGAACAAAGAGGTTTAAATGAACTGGGAAAAGAAGATTTTATGTATAGGCGCAGGGTATGTGGGTGGTCCCACTATGTCGGTGATAGCGGATCGTTGCCCCCAATATAAGGTTACTGTGGTAGATATTAATGCCGATAGAATTGCGGCATGGAATTCTGCGCAATTGCCTATTTATGAACCTGGTTTAGAGCAAGTGGTGGAACGCGCTCGGGGGCGCAACCTGTTTTTTAGCACAGATATAGATGCGGGCATTGCCGAAGCTAATATTATTTTTGTCAGTGTAAATACTCCCACCAAAACCTTTGGGCATGGGGCTGGTTATGCTTCGGATTTGCAATATTTAGAGAAAACCGCTCGACATATATTGGCCGTGAGCGAAGAACCCAAAATAGTGGTGGAAAAAAGTACCTTACCCGTGCGCACCGCCGAAGCTATGCAGCGAATTTTGGATTCCAACGACAAAGGCATCCACTTTGAAATACTTTCTAACCCTGAGTTTTTGGCTGAAGGAACCGCCATAAATGACCTAGAAAATCCCGATCGAGTGTTGATTGGAGCCAGCGAAACCCCCGAAGGACAAGCGGCTTTACAAGAAGTTATAGATATATACGCCAACTGGGTGCCTCGGGACAGAATTTTAACCACTAATGTGTGGTCGTCAGAGCTTTCTAAACTCACCGCCAATGCTTTTTTGGCTCAAAGAGTGAGTTCCATCAATGCGGTTTCGGCGATTTGCGAAGCCACCGGAGCCAATGTGGATGAAGTGGCTTTTGCCATTGGACAAGATTCCCGTATTGGGCCCAAATTTTTAAAAGCATCCGTGGGTTTTGGGGGGTCTTGCTTTAAAAAAGATATTTTGAACTTGGTTTATTTGTGCAGACACTTTAATTTACCCGAAGCGGCAGAATATTGGGAATGGGTGGTACGCATGAATGAGTGGCAAAAACACCGCTTTACTAAACGCATTTTAACCACCATGTTTAATAGCATTGCAGGAAAACGCATTGCGGTATTTGGCTTTGCTTTTAAGGCAGACACAGGAGATACCCGGGAAACTCCGGCGCTGACCGTGGTGAGAGATTTGTTGGACGAGCATGCTTTACCAGTGATTACTGATCCCCAAGCTATACCTGAGGCCAAAAATGACTTGGCCGATGTACTGGATTTGGTGGAATTTACCGAAGATCCCTATGAAAGTGTTAAAGGTGCCCATGCCATAGTGATTTGCACCGAATGGCAGCATTTTAAGGAGCTGGATTATCAAAAAATCTATGACTCCATGGAAAAACCTGCCTTTATATTTGATGGTCGCAACATTTTGGATCATCAAAAGCTCTATGAAATCGGTTTTGAGGTAACTCCTGTGGGTAAAGCTGGGTATTCGAGGCTGTGATTTGCGCTTTTTAGGGCTGATTTGTGTTTTCGTAGCCAGTGCGTGGGCTAATGCCCCAGTCGTTGATGGCTCCACGGTCGTCGAGCTTCCTACAAGTGTGGATTCCTCCACGGTCGTCGAGCTTCCTGCAAGTGTGGATTCCTCCACGGTCGTCGAGTGTTCCGAACAAAGTGAGGAATGTATCGAGACGGAGGTGCATTACGGAAAATTAACCCTAGTAGCCAGCGCCACCAGCCTGTCATTTTTAGGATCGTGGTTCTTGGTGTTTCGCAAAGCTTGGTGGGATGAATCCACCACTAAATTTCACTTTAAAAACGACTTTGAATACGCCAAAAATCTGGATAAATTGGGGCATTTTTACGCCGGAGCGCTTATAGGAGAAGGTTTTTACGATGGCTTGCGCTGGAGCGGAGTTTCGGAGTTTAAATCCCATCTTTGGGCCGGGATTTTCGCCAGTTTAACCCATGTGGGCGTGGATATTAAAGATGGTTTTAGCAGCTGGGGCTACAGCGTTTGGGATGTAGTAGGCGGAAGTCTAGGCGGATTTTGGCCCATGGCGCAAAAATATGTGCCATTTATGAAGTATGTGGACTATAAAATGAGTTATTGGGTAAATTCCAAGCTTTATTGGACCGAAGGGGATCATACCGGAGTTTTCACCGATGATTACCCCAATCAAACCCACTGGCTAAGTTTTAGAATCAACGCCATGCTCCCCGATGTTTTAGAACCATTTTGGCCCGATTGGCTAAATATCGCCGTGGGTTTGAGCGTAGAAGACGGGATATTTGCCCGGGACGATTTGAACTACGCCCAAAACAATCAACGCCTAAAAGACGCTCGCCGTCAAGTGTATATTGGCTTAGACTACGATTTGCAAGTGTTTAAACCCAAAGCCTATTGGGCCAAACGCTTGCTCACCTACGCCAATTACATCAAACTCCCGGCTCCCAGTGTGCGAGTTTATCCGGATTTTGAGGTGCAGTGGGTTTATCCCATACAATTTTAGCTTCTTCGGGCTGCGCGAGCGTACTGCCGCGTTGCACTGCGGATGAAAACTACTCGAAATACTCTATGTATGTCTCATAGTTTTCACCTGGTGCGCCTTGCATTACATTTCGCTCGCTCCGAAGAACTATTCTTGGAGGTTTCGGGCT
>JAAZFC010000132.1 GCA_012511955.1 Fibrobacter sp.
AAATGAGTATAAAAAAGAGTGATTTGCGCATAAAATCTCCTAACAGCCTAGAAGATACAAAAATGTTGGTGGTTAATGAGGGATGGTTAATGGTTAATATGGGTTGGTGAAAATCATTTTAGATAAGGTTGGAGAGGTCATCTAGTAGTTTTAAGGGTGCGAAAATTGTTCTTTAGTGGGTAGAATTATCGAAACTTGTAGAATTTGCAAGTTTCGATAATACTGTCAGCATTTTGCGCTGGTCAGGTAAATCTATGTTGATAAAATTGGATTGTGCCCTTTGAGCTTGACATGACTGTCAAGTCCTCCTCCGGTGAGCTGTTTTTTAAAATTATTTTGATTTGTAGCAAGATCAATCTATCTTTTGAAATATAATAAGGTGTGTAGTTTAGTGCTCTTTATCGCCAAAAACTAAGTGAGGAAAAAATGCAAGGAAAAGTTTTGATTGTACTACTGTTGGTTTTTATAGCTATGGCTAACGCCATTTCTGTTTATACTCTAGATGAGCAGTTTTCGCAAACTAACCAAACTGTTTTAAGGTTTAAGGTAGAAAACAACTCTTTGGACACTCTTTATGGAATTGAGTTACGCTATAGAGTTGTTCAAGATACTAATAATATTGCTAGCCCTGATTTGTATTACCTACCCGGAGGCATGGCCAATTGGGTTTTTGAAGATTCAGTCAATGCTACCCTGATAATTTATTTTCCTGATTTGATTCTTTATCCAGGAGACACTTTGGGGGGATCTTCTGGCTTTGCAGTAGGACTTCACAACAAAAATTGGTCGGTTTGGACCAAAAATGATGATCCCTCTCAACCAGCATCTCACACATTTACTCAGGCAACTAACATCGATCTTTTGTCAAATGGAAAGTCACTAATGCTTTCTGGCAAAAAGTACCCAGGGTGTCCTATAGTGCAGTTTGTAGAGATTCATAAAGATTCTTTGACCTTGCAAATTTTACAACAGCTGAGCAGTGATACTGCTAAAGTAATAATCAAAAACCGTTTGGGAGATTCCCTAATAGCTGATTTTAACTCCATAACGACTGACTCTAGTGGGCAAAAGTTTTGGCGCGGAGCCTTAGCTACTCAAGATACGGTGGAACATCGAGGAGAATTACGCGCCGAGTGCAAAGGCAATTTGCTCAGCTATTTTGCTTTTGGCTGGAAACCAACTGGAGCAGAGTCTGCAACCATGCAAAGCCTTTGGGAATCGAATGAGGCTTTCGTCAAAGCAAATTTTGATATGGGTTTCAACCAAGGGTTAAGTGGAGGGCAGCGTTTGACTCTGCAGCGAGATTCTATCGGAAAATACTTAGATGCCCGCCTTGTGAATAATTGGAAGTTTTACCGCACTTGGGAAGAACCTGGCGAAAATCCCATGCCTGTGGTACTTTCTCCAGCCTTAATGCAGTATGATGCGGATGATTTGGACTCGCTGACCCTAGAGTGGAGTCCTATAGATGCTGGGGATTGGTATAGACTTGTGGTTATAAGAGATACTTTAATTGATGATTCGGTGGCTTTTATTGACACCACCATATCGCTTTTCACCCAGCGCACTCTGCTTAGCATTCCTATGTTGGATCCGGGCAATTATATGTGGTATGTGGAGCCCTTGCTCGAAGTTAGCGCAGAAGACCATGACGATGACGCAGAATACTATTACATCACTGGCGATGCCGCCAACACTAGCGCTCAGAGTGGAAGCGCACCGCTAATGTTCAGAGCGTCATTTTTAACAAAATTAAAAAAACTAGCTGGCAAAACCGTAAAAACAGCCACCCTATACGCAAGACCAGTGGCATACGCTGGTTTATCAGGCTTAAATTTTACTTCCATTGTCAGTGAGTCCGTTGTTAGGAGTCTAAGTCCATTTGGCTTCATACAGATATTTTCACCTGACAAAGTTCTATTCACCAAAATAAATCCCATAACCAAAAACATGGATTGGTTGCAGTATTCATATCACGATGATTTTAGATACACAAAGCCAATAAATGAAGCTTCCGCAGCAAACATAAACAGATTTAAGCAATGTTTCGGACCAGATTTTTTTGCGCCATGAAAGACACGAGAATGTTGGCTGAAACTTGGGTAAATGGATTTAATGAAAATAATTGGGATAAAGTATTCCCAAAGCACTCATACAATGGAATCCGAAATAATTCTGTTTCACAGCGCTGCTGGCTAACCATGGCGCAAACGCTCAACCACCATAAAGGTGGCAATTTATCATCCGATGAAATTCTTTATTTTGTTAGAAATGGATTTCGCGATGTAAGCGGTGGAGGGCCCATAGAAACCATGCAGGCAGTAAATTATGCCTTGGGCTTAGATGTGTGGGATCAAATTGCATTTACATTGGCGATGAACACTTTTTCTGCTAGGGGAATTATCCCAGAGTTAAATGGCTGGTCAGTGGGGCCACTATTAACGCACACTATTGTAAAAACCATAAATTCAGGAAATGTGCTTGGAGTCTCTCAGTTAAACGCAGGAGCCAGCGGGGCACATTCCATGGTTTTAAATGGCTATAGAATTAACGGTAATGGAAATTTTTATATCCACTTGTTAAATACCGATAATATGGGAGGCTCAGAATGGCGTTACTATAGCAATATAGCTTTCTTAGAATTGGATGTTTTTGCTGATTTTATTACTAATGGATTTGCTGCCTTGGCAGATGCCCTTGCTGGGACCAACTTAAGCAATAATATGTTTTTTTCTTATTATATTCCTCCCCCATTTGTCACCGGGCGCTCTGCAAATCCAAGCGTATTTATAGACACTGATGGCGATGGTATAGTGGATTTTGATGAAATTAAGCGCTTCGACACCGACCCATTGAATCCTGATACCGATAGAGATGGGATTAGCGATTACCAAGAAATTTTGGATTATAAAAAATGTGAGACTTATAGTAACACATTCGCACCTATTATCATAAGAACGCTATCGCCAGATAGCTACGACACCATTAATACCCCACAAA
>JAAZFC010000089.1 GCA_012511955.1 Fibrobacter sp.
CTGGAAAAGGACTTTTAAATGGTGAATACAGCTGAATAGCGCCTTCTTCTGAAAGTTGATTTAAACCTTTGTTCATCTGCTTACTTTTTAAGGGATTGCGCAATAACACTCGAGCAAAAAACTCGGGAGCAAAATCAGGTACTCCTGTAAACTGCAATTTTTCACCACTGGTTAGAGTATCGCCGATATTAAACAAACCAGGATCATTTATCCCCACAATATCCCCTGCCCAGGCCTCATCAATAACTTCTTTATCTTTAGCCATGAAAGCCGTGGGAGCAGCCAAACGAATTTCTCTGCCTGTACGACAATGCAATACTTTCGCTCCTCGCTGGAAATTCCCCGAACATATACGCAAAAAAGCGGTGCGATCGCGATGGCGAGGGTCCATATTGGCTTGAATTTTAAAGACAAAAGCGCTGAATTTATCTTCCATGGGTTCTACCACACGAGTTTCCGCAGCTCGGGGCATGGGCGCTGGAGCTAATTCCGCAAAAGCATTGAGCAGTTGACGCACCCCAAAATTATTTACTGCAGAACCAAAAAATACGGGACACTGCTTACCTTCTAAAAACATTTTATGATCAAAGGGTTCCATCACTCCAGTTACCAATTCATAGCGTTCTATAAATTCATTGTAATAAGCCTCGCCACAGCGTTCTAGTAAAACAGGATCTTCGGGGCCGCTAAGTTGAATTATCTCTTGTTTTCCAGCGACATCAAAGGTATGAAAGGTGTTTTCGGCCAAAGAATAAACGCCTTTAAAGGTTTTGCCATAGCCTATGGGCAAAGTAAAAGGAGAAACTTGGATTTGTAAAATTTCTTCTATTTCGTCAAATAAATCCACAATGTCTTTACCATCTAAATCCATTTTGTTAATGAAAGTGATGATAGGTGTTTTGCGCATGCGACAAACTTCCATCAATTTAATAGTTTGCCTTTCTACGCCATTTACAGAATCGATCAATACCAAAGCGGCATCTACTGCGGTAAGAGCCCTATAGGTATCTTCACAAAAATCTTGGTGCCCAGGGGTGTCCACCAAATTAAATTGGCGACCTTCAAAAGGGAAATTTAACACCGATGAACTCACGGAAATTCCCCGTTGTTGCTCGATTTTCATCCAATCGGAAACCGTATGACTGCGATTGGCTTTGGCCCGCACATGGCCAGCCTCTCGAATGGCTTTACCATACCATAAAAACTTCTCGGTCATGGTGGTTTTACCCGCATCAGGGTGAGAAACAATGGCAAAAGTGCGTCTTTGGGAAATCTCTTTTTCTAAATTGCTCATAAGGAGCACAAAGATAAGTAATATTATATCTTTTTAATTATGAAAATCGATCACATACCCTCGAGAAACTATATAGCGGCAGATTTTGACCCTAGTCAATTGGCTCAAGTTAGCGCTGCCTACGAAGATCTTGCCCAGCAAAACCCCGCCACTCCCACGGCTTTGCGACTGTGGATTTTACATTGGTCTGAACTAGAATCCATTTTATCTGATTATAGTTCTCGCTTATATATTGCCATGACTGTGGATACCACGGATGCTAAAGCGGCCCAAGTTTTTGAAGATTTTAATACTCAAATCGTCCCCATAATTAATGCTTCTAGCGATAAATTACAACGGATTTTGCACCAACACCCCCACAAAAATGATTTAAGTGCCGAATTTGGGCACTGGTTTCAGAGTGTGTCCACGGATATCTCCCTATTCAGGACAGAAAACATTCCTTTATACACCAAAATCGCCCTAGAAACCCAAGCTTATCAAAAAATCACGGGAAATATGTCGGTAAACTACGCTGGGAGCGAAAAAACCTTGGCCCAGATGGGGGTTTATTTACAGAATCCTGAGCGCAAAACGCGTGAAGAAGCTTGGCGACTGACTTCTCAACGGCGCTTGACCGACCAAAAGCCTTTAGACGATGCTTTTGATAAGCTTTTTGCCCTGCGCCAGCAAGTGGCCACTAATTCTGGCTATGAAAACAACTTTTTAGAATATATTTTCGCCGCTAAGCATCGCTTTGATTACACTCCTGAGCATTGCAGGGATTTTCACGATGCCATTGCCCAACATGCGGTTCCACGGGTGCAAAAAATCTATAAAAGACGAGCCAAAATCATGGATTTAGAAGCTTTGCGCCCCTGGGATTTACACTGCGATCCCCGAGGTTTAGCCGCTTTGCAACCTTTTGAAACGGGAGCAGAGCTTTTGGATAAAAGCTCCCAAGTTTTTGAGCATTTAGCCCCCCAGTTAGGAACTTGGTTTGCCCAACTGCGCCAACAAAATTTATTGGATGTGGATAGTCGTTTGGGCAAAGCTCCCGGAGGCTATCAAATTTCTTTGGACGAGGCACGACTTCCTTTTATATTTATGAATGCGGCTGGCATCGATGGCGATGTTTATACCATGTTGCACGAAGCGGGCCACGCTTTTCACCAATTTGCCATGGCCAAACAGCCTATTTTGGCTTTTAGAAACACACCTTCAGAATTTGCCGAAGTGGCATCCATGAGCATGGAATTAATCGCTAGCCAGCACTTAGATGTGTTTTATTCTCCCGCAGAAATCGTGCGTTCCCGTATTGATCACTTAGAAGAAATAATTATCCTTTTACCTTGGGTGGCTTTGATCGATGCTTTTCAACATGAATTGTACACTCGCCCCCAACACGATGCCGAAGAACGACGAGAAATCTGGCAAAAACTACATAAACGCTTTGATAGCGGCGTAGATTGGTCTGGTTTAGAGCTAGAGCGAGATTATTGGTGGCAAAAACAGTTGCATTTATTTGAAGTGCCTTTTTATTACATAGAATACGGCATTGCTCAACTGGGGGCTTTGCAACTTTGGCACAATTACCGCCAAGATCCCCAAGCTACTTTGCAACAAATGTTAAATGCTTATGCTTTGGGTAATTCCCAGCCATTGCCCCAACTTTTTGCCGCCGCTGGTTTGAAGTTTGATTTTTCTGCGGAAACTTTAGAGCCTTTGCTCCAAGCAGTGGAACAAGAATTAGCACAACTTTATGCCCAACAAGATCTATGCTGAGTCAAGATATACAAGAGCGAGTACTCCAGGATTTAAAAGAGCTATGTGCTATTCCTTCCATAGCTTTTGCAGGCTATGATTTTTCCCATTTGGAGCGAAGCGCCCAACGCACGGCGCAACTTTTTGAGGAATGGGGTTTTCCCCAAGTAAAAGTTGTGCGCAACCCGGATTTGCCACCAGGGCAAGGGGGTGCACCGGCGGTGCTGGCTGCCTGGGGAAACGATGCTTCTAAAGCTACGATTTTGCTCTATGCCCACCACGATGTGCAACCCGAAATGCGCAAAGATTTGTGGCGCACTCCGCCGTTCGAGGCCACCCTCAAAGATGGTCGTTTATATGCCCGTGGGGCGGCTGATGATAAGGCGGGGATCTTAATACATGCGGCGGCGGCAAATATGACTATGTGCCAAGATTCGCCGCCGGTGAATTTGCGGGTGATTATTGATGGCGAAGAAGAGGTGGGTTCACCCGGTTTGGAACGATTGTTGTACACCCACCGCGACTTTTTGCAATGCCAGGCGGTGATCGTGGCGGATTTGAGCAATTTTGCCCCGGGAACACCCGCTTTAAGCGCTTCCCTACGGGGCATGGTGGCCGCCGGCGTAACTGTACGCGCTTTGCGCCAACCGCTGCATTCTGGGCTTTGGGGCGGCCCCCTACCTGATGCGGCACTGGCTTTAAGCAAAATTTTGGCAAGTTTATGCGACGATCAAGGACAAATTGCCGTGCCTGGCATCAGGGAATTTGCTCAAAACCCCGCAGCTACTAATCTCTATAGCCCAGAAGTCAACCCTTCTGCCGTCGCTTTTAAAAACCAAGCTGGCCTGCACGCCACCGCCCAATTATTAGTGGCTCCGGCAGAAATTAGCACCAGTTTGTGGCAACGCCCGGCTCTCACGGTTACCACCATCGAAGCCGGGCAGCGGCTCACTGCGGGCAATGTGCTTTTGGACAGTGCTTGGGCCCGCATTAGCCTGCGCTTAGCAGTAGGCATGGATTGGCAAAAAGCTTTGCAACAACTAGAAGATCATCTACGCAAAAATTGTCCCTGGGGTTTAGAGTTGGAATTTTGCCCAGAAATCGGTGCCAATGCATGGCAAACTTCAACCCAAAACCCGATTTTTCAGCAAATGTTAACAGCTTTGAACCAGGGCTATGGGCAAAACGCTAAGATTATAGGCAGTGGTGCTTCCATACCTGGTGCACCCTTGTTCGCAGAAATTTTTGGAGAAATTCCCGTATTGCTCACTGGGGTAGAAGATGATTTTTCCCACGCCCATGGAGAAAATGAAAGCGTCAATATGGCTGATGTGTATAAAGCCATAAAAAGTGAGCATCTGTTTTTTAATAGTTTTAAGGATAAAATATGAAAAAATACTTGATTTTAATGCTGCTAATATGGTTTTGGGGATGCTCGAGTTCTCCCAGCTCCTTAAAAAACTTGGGAATCCCCGCCACCCAAGAAGCGCTGGAAAAACCCCAATGTACGCACTGGGGGACTAAATGGCTACCCCACGACAACTTCGCTTGTCGTTACGACCAAAAAGACCTGCTTTTTGGTTCCCAGCACGAATTTAGTCAAAATGAAGCCCTCACTCTTAAAGCCAAAGAGCAAATGATTCAGGACTGGTTTGAAGATGCTTTTTTGAGATTTTCGGGCTATGAAATTGGCACCATTCCAAGCTTTTGTTCCATTGATAGCCACACTGCTTGCATGGAGACTATTATCCAAGATTCCCAGGGTAACTTAACCTTCTGGGTGGGAATTAGCGATGGCAAAACTCTTAAAATGCTGTGGAAACCACAAAAAAAACCCAGCCTAGACGACTTTAATAAGTTCCAGACTGGGCAATAATTTTACTAAAAATTAAAGATGCTTGTCAATGGCAGCTTTTAGGGTGGTTTTAGGAACTGCACCCACGATATTATCTACTTCTACACCTTTTTTAAATATTTTCAAATTAGGGATAGAAGTTATACCAAAACGAGCAGCTAAACCATCGTTTTCTTCTACATCCACTTTGGCAATAATCGCTTTGGATTCGTAATCCACAGATAATTCATCCAAAATAGGACCAATCATACGGCATGGACCACACCATTCTGCCCAAAAATCTACCAATACTGGTTTTTCAGAAGAAATAACTTTATCAAAGCTACTTTCATCTAAGTGAATAACATTACTAGCCATTTTTGTACCTCATAAAAAACTTAAACTATAACACCAAAAATAATAACAAATATTTAAGTACTATGATACATTAACGCAAAACTTTCCGTTGATATGCATTTCCCGGCGGTTCTTTGACATCTGGCACTAAAAATTGAATATAACCCATAGTTGCACCGCTTTTTAAAGCTGTTTCCACTCGCCATAACCCCGTAGTCATGTCTTTTTGACTGGAATACAAGCGCCAACCATGCTCTTTTGCCACAGCTTTGGGAAATGGAAACACCGCTTTATTTTCCCAAACTCCGCTTGTACTATCATAAGCTAACCAGCGATGCTCTAACTCTGCGCTCGCACCTTGAGGTCCTAAAACAGAGCTAAGCACATACACTACTTGGCCTGCTGAACTATGGATTACAAAATCACTAAAGCCTGCTTTTTGCTTAAAACTTTGTTGAGGTTCCATACAAGTGAAATCTCCATCCACTTTTTCGTAGTTTTTACATACTATGTTTTTATTGAGAACCATGGGAATAGGGGGAGTTAATTCCGCAAAATACACTGCTATAAAAGAAACCACCAGCGCCATAGGAAAAAGCAGTAACACTATGTTTTGCCTAGAAACTTTCCATAAAATATATGTAAAGACAAAAGCTAATAAAGAACTAAGCACAAACCAAAGTCCACCAGCGGAACCCAAAGAATATGGAATTAAAAAGTTAAAGAGCATGACCCCACTTAGGGTAAACAAAATCCAATTTAAAAGTAAATAGGTGATTTTGTTGCGCAAAACCTCGCTTAACAACAAAAAAAGCACTATAAGTATGGACAACACTCCCACCCAGATATTGCCTAAACTTTTAAAATAAAAAGCCGCTAAACCGTTAAACAAAGCCCCAAAGCCAAATTGTGCTCCCCAAGCCAAAGCGCTTCTAAAAGTTAAATTGATATTTAAGCTTCCAATCAACAGCAATGCAAAAGCAACAAAATAATAGGCAGCTAAAACCCATAAATCCGACCTACTAACCACTGTTTCCATGGTGAAACTGTTCCAAAAAAATCCTAATACAAATGCTAAAGCTGGCACTATTTTAAGAAATTTAGGAAGTGTTTTTTTTGTTTTCACCGATACAACTTCGGCTTCTACTTCTACACTAGGTAAAATCTCAGCATCCACCACTTCTTTATCTATTTCTACAATTTCTTTATCGCTCATAAACTTTCCTTAGATAATTCTCTTAGCAAAATCTACATTTCAAAAATAAATGCAGAGAATTTTGTTTGTTTTATTCTTTTTTTCCACCACTTACGCTGCTGAATGTGGTTTTAATAAACTATTAAATTTTCACCATTCTCCCACTCAAGCTCATCTCGCTTATCAACACTTTGGACACAATATTTGTGTTCCCGAAGCCCTTTACGATCGTGTTTTGCTAAAAAGCACTCCTAACTTTCGCATACTTTACACTTTAGAAGGTCCCCACGCCATTCCCGCAGCACGAGCCGACTCGCTTTTAGACAGCCTAGCACTTTGGTTAGAACAAGCTCATTTTTTGCATACAGATAGCCTAGGTATGCGAACTCCTTTAGGAAGCGAAACATCTTTTCATTACCAAGATCAGCGTTATCCAGAAAAATATCCAGTGGAAATCATAGATATTGGCCTAATGCGCGATAGCGATGAACTTTTAGGTGGACCCTGCGGGGCTTGTTATGGGCTTACCATGCCTAGCAAAAACAATTTTAGACGCTCAACTTTGCTTATAGACAATGATTTTATGTACCACACAAGCCATTCACCTTTGGATACATGGGAATACACGCAAAACGGGCAAATTAAGCAGTGCCAATACCGTCCCTCTAAGCAAGAAATCACAGGTTCCCTGCAAAATCAAGAAATCAACTACGCGGTGGAATGGATTCCAGCTCTAAAAGTTACGACTTTTCACGAATTATATCATGCTTGCCAGCTACGCTATCAAAACTATGAAGATCAATATCATTTCTGGTTCGAAGCCTCTGCCACTGGGGTAGAAGCCGTAGCGGTACCAGAAAGTGAAGATTATTTACAGTATTTACCTGGAGTTTTTTCCCAAAGTGAAATTAGCATATTAGATATTAACCAGCCCTATAGACCTTATGGACAGGCGGTATTTTACCACTCTCTTTTTGAGCTTTTAGGGCCAAAATTTGATCATGAAATTTGGTCTTCCTTAGAAAAAGACCCTTTTGATAAAATTGAGTCACACTTTGACAAGGTCTGTGATAAATTAGGCATCCAAAACTTAGCCAATGCAGTTCATTTTCATGCTAAAAGCCTAGCATTTTCAGGAGCTAGAAGTCAAGAAAACCCCATAGAAGATTGGCAAATAAATTTACACAAATGGCCCGAAGTAAATGTACAAAAACAGACTTCTGCCCAAGACCATTGGCAAGCATTTTCCTTTAGATATTATGATTACACTCCCGAAAACCGCAGTGTTTTAGAGCAACACAGCTTAACGGTAAGTGAAATCTTGGGTAAAAAAGATCATTTTCTGGTAGCATCTTCGGGCGCTGAAGAAGTTAGGTTAAATTCGGAGCCAGCACCACCTAAAAATGCTGTTTGGCCCAACCCTTGGCGACCATTTCAAGGGGTTTTTGGACACGAACTTTGTTTTATCAACCCTGACAATAAAAGCAAAAGCATAGATATCAGAGATAGATCAGGAAAAGTTATAATATCTTTGAAGCGCGATGATCTCAACAAAGCATTTAGCTGGAATGGCCGCTTGCCCAACCAACAAACCATTAGTCCAGGACTATATCTGGTACAAAGCTCGGCTCAAGCTAAGCTCTTGAGGTTTATTGTTCTACGCTAATTGTATTTTGATATTATCTTTAACAGCGTATAGCATTTAGCTTTGAGGCAGTTAATATGGATTACAAACAGGTCATTTACAACTATCAAAAGACTCAATACTCACCTTTAGAAGCCCGGGAAGCCCTTTATAGGGCGGCGGTGGCTGCTTTTGAAGAAAACTGGACCTTTATGGATACTAGTTTTCAGTTGGGAGACAAAGCATTAGAAGACGGCTTGGACAAAGAAACCATAGAATACACGATTAGAAGAGCTTTTTCCCAAGAAAAACGCATGGGCGAAAGAGAAGACAACATACCCAAAAGTGGACAAAGCTTAGATTTTGACGAAGAGTCTAGGGAATTACTTAAAAGCCAACATATTGATCCCGACGCTCTTGCCATTCCTTGGCCCGCTGATGATTGGCGCAAAGATTTAGTAAAACTTATAGATGCTGCTTTTCAACCAGGCGATATAATAGAGTTTAAAGTTGCAGAGACACCAAATACCCATCAGGAACCCATTGAAAATATCACTTCCCAAAAAGATAAAATCAATAAAATCATGCGCAATTTGGACGGCGACGATGGTGCATTAATCACAATTAATGCCATTAACTCAACTTCTGCCTCAGATGAATCATGGAAATACCGCTATGCGGTGGTGGATAGCAATCGCATGGATTTGTCCAAACAACTAGCTTTTTACAAAGCACTAAATTTGCCTTGTGTAGCCTTGGTAAACTCTGGGGCCAACACGGTCCAAGCTTGGGTCAAAATTGAAGCTACCGATGTCACCGAATATACTGAACGCATAGACTTTTTGTACTCCACTTTAGAAGAACATGGCTTTAAAACAGATCCCACCTTAAAAAATCACTCTCAAATGGTGCGTATGCCCGGAGTGCTTAGGCAAGGAAAACAGCAATATCTTATAGGACTAAACGAAGGTGCCCAAAACTGGGATGAGTGGAGAGAATGGGTTAATTTTAGTTTAGATGGTAATCCCATGGTGGAATTGGCTTCTTATCATAGCCACGCCCCAGCTCCTGAAAATATTTTAATCGATGGCATGTTAAGTACAGGACAATTCTTGGCTTTAGTGGGACCGCCCAAGTCTGGTAAATCCCTCAGCTTAATAAACATGGCTTTGAGCTTAGCTCAAGGTGGTGAATGGCTAGGTTACCACAGCAGCGCCTCCGATGTCTTATATATTAATTTTGACTTAAGTAAAAACGCTTTTATCAACAGAATACACCAAGTCGCTATTGCCACAGAACTAGACCCCAACAGTGTCAAACTAGGGCTTATACATTTGCGCGGTTACGATTTTACACCTGATGAAATGGCAGATTTTTTAGTTCGTCGGATAAAAGGAGCCCAAAAATATGAACAACATAAATACAAAGCTGTAGTGATTGATCCTATTGGCCACGCCATGCAAGAAGCCACAGCCACCACTATAAAGCAAATGGTGGATAAAGTTATTTCTGCCACAGGTTCTTCAATTATCACGGCTTTCTCTACAGCTGATTTTATCACAGGAAATTATCAACCCGACGGTCTCCTTAAACTTAATTCTAACACTGATGATAACTCGTTTAGCCTTACAGGATTGTTTAAAGAGTTTGCTAACTTCACAGACAAAAAAATATTTTGGAATTATCCTAGATTTGAACTACAAAGCTAAAGGAAATTATGGCTAAAAAAAACGCTATTAAAAAATGGCAAAATGAACATCGTATCCCTGGTAAAATTCAAAGCATTTTCACTACTGAAACTGACTTTGAAGGTGATTGGAAAATAGCATTTAAACGCTATAGGATGCATACTAGGTTAGAACTACAAACCCCAGCTTCTGGCGTAGCTACCCCACAGTTGGTTCAAGACATTTACGATTATTTTAAACGAGATCATATTCGCAATATCAAAAAAAACACATTGCAAGCAATTTTGCGTTCCAATGGGAAAAACCAATGGGTTTTTATTTTGCACACCAACATACGCAGCGCACAAAACTCCCGTTCTATCAAAGTTTTAGAAGATTTTATCCGTCGTAATTTTCCTGAAATCATTGCATTTCACTGCCTAAGCACTCGCCCTTGGCATGATTTTGATTTAAAAACCCCCCCGCGGGCCATGCGTTACGATTTACGAAAAAATTTCGGACCAGAGTTTTTCACTTTAGCGGGGCCTCATCGACATCTGGTACACGCCTTAGATTGGCTTCCCCTCAATCGGTACCCTTATTTGCAACTACCCGAAAGGCTTTTGCAGGCTATCAATCCTAAACCCGATGACTTTTTACTAGAAATGCATTGTGGAAGTGGATTTATTGGGTGTTCTATGGCTGGGCACTTCAAAAAAGTGTGGTGCACCGATGCCCGAGCCATTTCGAAATTATCCGTGGAAGAAAACATTAAAGTTCGCCAATTAAAAAATGTGAAATACCAACAAACTCCTGCAGAAGCAAAGTTTGTGCACGAACTTTTAGTTGCGAATCCCGGTCGCTGGACTATGATTGTAAATCCCCAATATGGCAATGCCCTTCCTGGAGGTTTTATTCGCTCCCTCACTGATTCTAATGTGGAAAGAGTGCTACATATTAGCTCTAATTTGCCCACCCTAGCAGCTGAGGTAAAAAGATGGCGCAGTTCAGGCTATATGCTGAGAAAAATTGTGCCCCTTGATTTAGCGCCACAAACAGATAACTTAGAAATAGCTTTACTTTTTGCCCTTGATCGACAAGGAGTTTTAGCCAAAAAAAAGAAATATTAAAGAAAAAAATAAGTTTTTAACAAATTTTCCCAAAAAGTGAATATTTTTATGCAAGTTAAGGTATATAAGGTGGTTATGATGAATTCTAAAATAAAAACTCTAATTTCAATAACATTATTGTTTAGTATTGTATGCTTAGCTTATATTGTTAAAAAAGGTGATACTTTGTGGGATTTAAGCGATACTTATTTACAAGACCCCTTTGTTTGGCCTGATTTATGGTCTAAGAATACTCACATACAAGACCCTCACTGGATTTACCCTGGAGATTCTCTATATATTCCTGGTTTAAATGAAGCGACAGATACTACTGCAACCTCTGCCCAAATCCCTACCCCTAGCACTACCAAAGACCCTCGTAAAGATGATTTTAAAAAAAAAATAGGCACCTTACCTAGTAAAGCTACTATGGAAGAAGGTTTAGGTAAACCTCAAGCAACCACTTATGTTTACAACAAACATGAAGAAATCACTGTATTTAACAAGTACTACCAGATATTAGCACCTATTTTAACTAGTTACGAAAAAATGTTGCAAAACGACTTTTGGTTTGAAGTCAAAAGTGGTGAGAAGCAAGCTTCAATCTTATTAAAAGCTGGAGATGAGCTTTTAGTGCAAAATCGTTCTCCACATTCTTTTGCGGCCCAAGAGTTAGTAGAACTTTGGCATGTTTCTAAAGTCGCTGTGCCCCAATATAAAAAAAGCGATGCTAACCGTATTGTAGCGCGTATGGTGGGATTCGCTAAAGTCCAAACCATGGGCGATAGTCTTACCCGTATTCATATTTCACAAATGTTTAGCGATGCAAGAATTAGTGATTTAAAAGTTAAAAAAAGCTTTAATTTAAATCCTATTCAAGTTGAAACTTATGAACCTGTAAGAGAAGTTAGATATGAAGATATGGGAGCAGTGTTTTATGCTTTAGAACCCAAACTTGTAGTGGGACCTTATTCATACATTATGAGCAACCAAGGAAGTGATAATGGGTTCAGGCCCGGCAATGGAGTAGCATTATGGGAGCATGAAATCATAGATCCAGGCTTACCCCCTCGTTTATTAGGTCGCGGAATAGTGGTGTCGTCTAATAGAGACGAATCATGTATATTAGTGCGAGAACTATATTCCTCCACTCGACGAATAGCAGTAGGAAATCGCGTATCTCTAACCCATAAAGCAGTGCTGAAATGATCCAAACTCTTTTTAAAAACACATGGCGTTTTAATATGATTACCACTGGTATAACCATATTTTTAACAATAATTATCTTTTTAATGGCAGGTATTATCGTTTTTTTCTGTTTCCCTGTTATTGGAGAGTCTTTGGCATCATGGATGGGCACCAGTCGTTTTGCATACATAATCCAAATGCTGTATTGAGGTTATCATGAATTTACCCAAAGGAAAACCTACACTTTGGGTGTTTTTTTTCCTGGGCATTGTGCTCCCCAGCATAGTATTAACCTTTTTGAGCTTCCGAAGTATTCGCAATGAGTTTTATGTTGCCAAAAAAAGTTATGAAGATGACTGTATTATTTTCAATAAACAAATAGAAGAAAAAATAGAACAAGAATTCACCAAAGTGCTGGAAGAGGTAAGAGCAAATTCTATATGGCTGCTAGATCAACCCCGCAACATAGATGAATTAAGCAAGCCCATGCCTTTTGACTCAATCCCTGGAATCAAAGCCTTATTTTTATTTGATGCCCAAGGCAAAGTGCATCCTAAGTTCACTCCTAAAAAGCAATTTAAACTCCCTCCACAAAATATTGAGGTAGATTCTTTTGACATCAGTTTAAACCGCGAAAACAACTTAAATAGAGAGTATTTACTGAGATTGTTGCGCAGTGGGGTACATTTAAGCGAAGAAAAACATATTAATAATCTATTGGGGATTTTGCGTATCCACTATCAAAAGGAAAATTGGGGCCAATGCTTGGCAATTATCAACTCTTTACAAAGAAAAAACAATCTTACAGGAATCTTTAATTCTTCACTGCATATTTCTTTACAATTAATGCGCTTTAATATCTTAGTGAAAACTAATAACTTAGACCAAGCTCTAAACTTTGCCCAAACTTTGATAGAAGAGCTTTTGGAATCTCCAGAAATAAACCATTTAGAAGATGTACTTTTCGCCTTTGATTCCATTTTAAATACAGTGCTTTCTTTTGAAAGCCTCAGCGCTGATAAGCGAGAAAGTTTGTGGTATATTCATAAAAACTTATTGTTTTTGCTTAAAAATGCCATAGCTTGGAATACTTATGAAGAACTTTTACTGCGTTTAAAAGTTAATCCTTACCCCAGTACTGATGGTATTATGGTTTTGGCCCAAGAAAATTTATGGGGTTTTAAACTAAATCATCCATGGTTGCAAGGTACCCAAGAACTTGTAGGGGTAATAAATCCCCAAAGTTTAAATAAGCGCATACTTTCTGCCGTTAAGCCGTTAACCCGAGAATGGAAAGAAATTTACTTCAAACTTTACGATGCCAATGATAAAGTTTTATTTAGTAGCCTAAGCGGAGATTCGTTAAATATACAACAAGAAACGCTACTCTTAGCCAACCAATTAAACTGGAGTTTGCAGATTTTTGAGCGGGATCATAAAGAACTGCGGCAACAGTCGCGCAAAAAGATGTTCTTACTTTACAGCTTAGTCTTCTTTTCTTTGGTGGTAATAGTACTAGGAGGAGTTGCCTTTGGTCGCTCCTTAACCCAAGAGCGAAGCTTGCTGTCCATGAAAAGCAACTTTTTGTCTAGCATAAGCCACGAGCTTAAAACTCCTCTAACATCGATTAAAATGTTTGCCGAAATGATGGCCCAAGGTCGTATTGCAAATAAAGAAAAAGTCTCAGAATACGCAGAACTAATCGGCAAAGAAGCCACCCGTTTAGAAGATTTAATTCAAGCAATTCTAGATTATACTCGCATGGAAAGAGAGGATGTGGTTTTACAGAAAAAGAGCTTAAACCTTTCTAAAATGGTAGAAGACATTTGTGAGAAAGTCAAAACCATTGCTCACCAAAAAGGTCTGCGTTTCTATATGGAACTAACCCCAAACATTTTGTTTGAAGGCGATTACAGTTCTCTACATAGCCTTGTGCAAAAGTTAATTGAAAACGCCATAAAATACACTCCAGCTCCTGGCAATGTATGGGTAAAATTAATAGTGAGTGAAGATTTTTATATTTTAAAAATAAAAGATACTGGTATTGGTATCGATGTTAGTGAACAGAGCAAGATTTTTAATGATTTTTATCGCGTGGGAGATGAAATGACTAGAAGCACTAAAGGTAGCGGATTGGGTCTAGCCATTGCACGCAAAGCCGCCGAAGCCCACCAAGCCAACATCAACATTCAAAGTATATTGGGTAAGGGTTCCACTTTTACAGTACAATTTAAGAAGGTAAACAATGACTTATAAAGTTTTAATTGTAGAAGATGAGGATATTATTCGCTTAGGTTTAAAAGATAATTTTGAATTAGAAAATTATATTGTAGAAACCGCTATGGATGGCGAAGAAGCTATTATTAAAGCAGACCAAATGCGCCCTGATTTAGTAATTCTTGACTTGATGCTTCCCAAAAAAAGCGGTTTTGAAGTCTGCAGATATCTGCGCAAAAAGCATCCTGGAATTTTCATTATTATGCTCACAGCAAAAACTGAGGAAACCTCTAAGGTTGCAGGTTTAGAAATAGGCGCCGACGACTATGTTACCAAACCTTTCTCCTTGCTAGAGCTCATTGCTCGCGTAAAAGCTTTTTTGCGCAGAATCCCTCCAAAAGATCAAAGAGATGAACAAAACGAAGACGATGTGGTGAATTTTCACAATATTTATTTAGACTTTAAAAAATTTGAAGCTAGCAAAAACGGTGAAAATATTGAACTAAGCACTAGAGAGTTTCAGCTTTTACAATATTTTTGGCAAAGGCGTAATGAGGTTATTACTCGCGAAGACTTATTGCAAGAAATATGGGGATATACTCTAGACAATATGCCCACTACTCGTACCATTGACAACCATATTGTTAGATTGCGACAAAAGTTAGAAGACGATCCTTCAAACCCTCAAATCATCTTATCTATGCGGGGCATAGGCTATAAACTAAATGCATAGATTTTTTCTTATAATAGGCTTTGGGCTCCTAAACTTAGGTTTCGCTTTGGATTTGCGTCTTAAGCAAGCGGAGTATTTATATGAGTTAGAGGGAGAAAAAGATGCCGCCATTAACCTATTACAAAAAGTAACGAAAAGCTCTAACCCTAACGATGTAAAACGCTCATATTTAGGTTTAGCCAAAATTTATGACTGGTCAGGACAAGCAGATTCTGCGCAGAAATACTATGAATTTTTCCTCCAAAAACCTTGTAAAGATCCCACTACTAAACAATGGGTTAGCAATCGATTAAACCTTTTACAAAGTCAAGCGCCGCACTTTTTTTTGAAGTCGCATAATTTTAGTAGTCCCATAACTTCAATTGCGCAAAACGAAAAATTCGTCACTATTCTTTTAAATAATGGTAATCTATATAGCCTAGATTCTGTAGGTTTGAAAAAAACACCATTTATGCTTAAACATTCTCAGCAAATTGTTTATGCGAACCATAAAAGTTTTTGGGTTAATAACTATGAAAATGAACGCATATTATTAGAATACGACTACCATGGCAAACTTACCCATAACAACATTGAGTTAGACGGAAAGTTATTAGACAAATTAGAATTATCAAACAATAGGATATTAATTTCTACTGCTAAAAGTATTTATCTGCTAAAAAACCATCGCAAAGTTTGGCAAATTTCAAACCAATATCAAGGATGCACTCCTATTTCCGAAGCTTTTTCTTTAAAGCAGGTTTATTTTAACTGTTTAGACAATGCCGTACGCATTGTAAATCTTGAAGATGGACTAGAACTAGAAACCATAAATCTACTAAACCCTGTTGACTCCATTTTTAGCACCAATAACGGCTTATTTATAAGTAACAATCAAGGCTTATTACTTAAAAGCCCCATTGAGCAACCCAGTGCAACTCAATGGCAAAAAACTTTCATAAACATTCATTCTATTTTAGCTTTTGATCGCGATAAACTAGCTGTTTTAGAATCTGATGGAAGTTTAAACCTGTTAAATCAGAAAAATGGTCAGTTAATTTCTAGAACCATGGTAGAACCTGGAGCACTTTTTCAAAATCAAGGCTATTTAGGACTAATATCTTGGTCAGGAAATTTATTTTTAATGGATAATCAAGCCAAAGTGTTCGCTAGTTATCAGTCTGGGTACAGCCCCAAACAAAAACCTTTAATTAACCATCAATTTATCTGCTTGCAAGTCTCTGATAAGCAAATTGCGGTACTTTCTAACCAGTATTATGGCAAAACACATCATCACTTGCAAAATTCCCTAGATTCCATGGTAAACTTTCATCAACAAGGAAAACTATCTGCAGCCCAAAGTATCGCGGACAGTCTTTTGCAAAAAGAACCAGGAAATAAAAACGCTTGGGTTGTCAAAGCTAATGTCCAAGGGCAAATGGGTTCCACCGATTCAGCCCTTTGGGCATGGAGTAATGCTGCCCTCTTTTCTAACCATCACATCGCAGGATATTCTAAAAACTTAATTTTAAGAGAATTTGCCCAAGCAGCTCAAGCTAATTGGATACAAAGTTTGCCCTCTTTGCAAAAAAGTTATCCTAAAATATTAAGTAACAGCAAACATATTTTTAGTCTAGATGCAGAAGGGAGCAACTTAGTGGCCATAGATCCCGCCACTGGAAGCTACAATTGGCGCAGTTCTTTGCAAAAACTAGAGACTGACTATACTTTAGGACACGATGAGAACTTGCTTGCTCTTAGTTCCCATTATAACGCAGCTATTTACGACTTACATGACAAAGGCAAGCATATAGGGAACCTAGACTTGCCAGGAAAAGCTTATAAAATTCATTTTACAACAAAATACATTTATATCAGCACTTGGAATGGCTTTTTGATGAAATTCGACAAAAAGTCTCTACAAGCTTTATGGTCAAGGAAGCTTTTTACCGCAGAGGCATTAATAGATAACTTCAATGATAAAATCGTTGCTTTATCAACCAAAGGCGATATGATACATATCGATGACAACACAGGAGCCACCCTTGAAGAAATTAATATTAATTTAAACAGCATAACTTTATTACATTCCAATGACTCTCTGCTTTTTGTGCTAAATATCGATGGCACTCTCAATACATTTAATAACAAACTAGAAAAGATTATAACTCACCCTTTTGGGCAACAAGTATTTTCTTTACAAAAAACTAAACACAATAACAAAGTCATAGTAGGTTTAGCAAATCAACAAATTCGTCTTTTCGATGTCTATAAGAAGACTTTTCTTTGGAACTTTCAAGGGAAAAACTCTATTTTTGTGAAACCTTTATTGAGTGATAATCAAATCTTTTTAGATCAAGGAGAAAAAGTTATTCAACTAGACTTAGAAAATGGACATTTGATTAAAAGTTGGGATTTACCTGGTGGCTGCGGAAGCATCTGGCTCCATAATGACCTGTTGATTGTACCTTCTGCTTTGGGTTTCTTATACCAATTTACTCTAGATGATAGGCATTTTTAGATTATGCTAAAACAACTTGTCAATTTCATCGCTTTTGGTCTAATTTTAACCACGATATTATTTCTTATTCCTCACATAACTAAAAATGACTTTATTGAAAAAACTACTAAGCGAATTGAATTAAATACTAATGAACAAATAGCAAGTTTCAGCCAAGAATTAGATAGTGCTTTTAATTTGCACCGCCCTTTAGTTACACAATGGGCTTTACAGCTAAAAAAAATATTTACCTTAGACTTAGGCTATAGTTTATACAATTATCCAACTAGAAATTGGCATATTTTAAAAAAACCTTTTCTACAAACTCTAAACTTATTTTTAATTTCAATTTTGTGTTCTTGGAGCTGCGGTACTCTTTTAGGAGCACTTATTTTTAGAGTCAATAGAATCTTTATCAACCGATTATTTGTAATCACAAGATTTCTTTCCTTTTTGCCTGGTTTTATTTACGCAATTCCATTTATTTTACTTTTTAAATTAAACTCTTAAAAATCTATTTTTATGATTGTGTTGTTTTCTCTAATTTTATTCCCTTTAATTAGTCAAGCCTCTAATTTTTTGAAAACACTAAATAAGGAATTACAAAGCACCAGCTCCTATTTTATACAATTAATGGGTCTTAATTTTCACAGTTATGCTTTTTCTTATATCCCTAAACACATGCTCGTTCAATTTGTGCAACTTTTACGGATTAGTCCTCTAATCATTTTAAATTTAATCGCTTTAGATGCCTTTTGTCTTAAAAATGGAATTAGTCAAATTGTAAGCATATATGTACAACAATATGATTTTGCCGTTCTGCAAAGCACAATTATTTTAATCTCATTAATTGGGCTTGTTTTAAGCTATTTAAGTAAATTTTTAACTGCGCTACAACCTCAACAATAGCATTTAGTACACTCGCATTATTTTTTAAAGGTCAATAACCCCATGAATTTCAAACTAACTTTCGATTTAAAACTTGGAGAAGTCTTTGGGGTTTTAGCTCAAAAAAACGGTGGAAAATCTTATCTAGCCCATCAATTGGTCACAGGGAATATAAGAGGAATAAAAGTTTTGCTCAATGGCAAAAACGTTAATTTTAACGCTTTAAAAACTGATTCTAACTCTTCGCCGCGAAAACTCATCACGCTTATTCCACAAAACGCAGAAAAAGCTCTTATCCCTCACATAAAAGCCGAAAAAACCGCCCTAAATATTTTAAAGCATAGTTTTCCTGACTTTTCTAAAAAACTATTACTTAACCGCCTCAATAGTCGATTAAATTTAATGGGAATAGATGGGGAAAAATGTTTAAATTGTAAAGCACAACAGTTAAATAAGATTCAAACTCTTTTTTTAGTTCTAGCAGTGGGTACCATGCTAAATCCTGAAATCTTATTGCTAGATGAATGTGTGGAAAATCTTAACGAAAATGAGCAATTCACATTTTTGCAAGCTGTAGAGAGTTTAATTGAAAAAAGGATATGTAAAACTGCCATTTGTTTTTCCCGTAGAGCACAGCTTTTAAGAAAAACCAGCCAGCGCTTGGGAGTTTTACTTGACGGCGAACTTATTGAAATGGGCTTGACAGACTTAGTTTTATCAAACCCCAAACACCCTTATACCCAAGATTACCTCCATTCTAAAGGAGAATTAAGCATAGATTTACAAACTCCTCACAACGGTTGCGCTTACAATCAGCTTTGCAGCATTGCCCAAAATGATTGCAAAACTATGAGGCCAATACCACGAACAATAATTAATCGCGATGTAAATTGTATGTACGCAAAATAATTCTTAGATTTGATACAATAATCTAACCCTGAGAGAATATGTTATCGAGAACACGGTTTATCGTACCCAATGCTTTTACTAGTTTAAACTTTTTATTAGGACTTTTTGCGATTTGTTGGGCTTCAGGAGCTTTTACTCCCAAAAATGCTGGCATATTTTCTGCATATATTATCGCAGGAAATTTTATCATATACAGTGCTTTACTAGATAAGCTCGACGGTTTTTCTGCTAAAGTTATGAATGCTTCTTCAGAATTTGGCGCTCAATTAGATAGTTTAGCTGACTTAGTAGCCTTTGGATTAGCTCCTGCCCTGTCACTATTTTTTGCTTATAAAACTTTGGTGCCACAGTGGTTCGATATTAATGCGCCTTTCTTGATTATTGGAGTTTCTGTTTACACTTTGGCCACTGCTATCAGATTGGCTAAATATAATGCCATGGATTCTGATTCTTTACCTGATTATTTTATGGGAATGCCCTCTACTTTTGCTGGTGCAGCCAATGCCCTCGTCTTAATTTTGATGTGCAACTATAATTTTTGGGAATTGCTACCGTTTAAATATCTGCATCTACCTTTAGTACTTTTAGTAGGAACTGCGGTACTTATGGTGGCTCCTCTCTATCTACCAAAATTAAAACCCCGTAAAAACAAAATATTTAATCTTTTCCAAATCACCAACATCTTCTTCGTATATATATGCGGTTTTGCTATGATATTTCCCGAATACTTATTGTTTTTGATTTTAATTTATGCAGTATTTGGGTTCGGTCATGGTTTGCTTAATAAAGATAAAATAGAAGCAGAGCAAGCCAAATCATAGTTGAATTAAGTTCTGCTAAATAAGACAAAAGCTAATTTTCAGTGACTAACATTGACTGATATTTCTGTTTTTGCTTGACAAAACAGTCTTCCCAGTCAAACTTTTCTGCGTATAAACGCGCATTCTTAGACCATTGAGCAAATTGGGGTGACTTATAAGCTTGTGCAATGGCTTCAGCTAGAACTTTTGCATTTCCAGGGGCGATAGCTAAACCACTCTCAGCTGCCTCAATATGCTCTAAAGCAGCGCCAGTGTCCGCACCCACCAAAACCTGACCAGAAGCCATAGCTTCCAAAATAGACAAACCAAAAGTTTCCCAACCACTCATGGCCAACCCCATTTCAAAACTCGCTGTTAAACGTGCCATTTCATCTTTATCTTCAATAAAGCCTAAAAAATGAATATGCTCATGCTTTTGAGTAGCTGATTTTAATAAATCCTCGTAATTCCCCTGCCCTGCAAAAATAATTGCTGGTTCATGGTTTAGCAGTTTGCATAACATAGGATAAGCTTCTAAAAGAGTTAATAAACCTTTTTCTTCACTCAAACGATGAGGGAAAAACATGGTTAGTCTTTCAGGTAGGCCTGCTTTGTATTTTTGTACCAAACTATCATCTTTTTTATCGGGATGAAAAAGGTCTGCATCCACTCCTAAAGGTAAGTATTGCGTGGGAGATAACCCGCGTTTTTCCATCCTTTGCTGAACTAACTTACTAGAAACTAAAATAGAGTTATAAGATCTAAATTCCCAACGCGCATAGAGCCATGCCGCACTTTCTGCCCCACTAGACAATATCTGAAATTTTGGTAAAAAAGCACGACGCACATAAGTTACAGGAAAATCAGCATGCCAAAAGCCCACTAACTTACTCTTAGGACTGGCAAAAGCTCTTGCCATTTGCACTGCTGTGGGCAACCAATAAGGAGAACCGACTTCTATTATATCTGGCTGGTGCTTTTTCAGTAATCTATATAAAACATCAGGTCGCCAAATAAAACGGTAATCCCAATTTCCCATCAGTTTTGGAGCTGGGACATGTTCTATAATCAATCCAGGACCTTTAACCTCAGTGTAATATTTAGTGCTTGGCGTGATAAAAACTAATTGTGCATCAGTTCTATTTTGATAAAAATCCATTTTTTCTAAATGGTACCTACGCACTCCCCCACCCGAAGGGCTCCAAAAGTTATTTATATCAATAATGATCATACTTCTACCAGTCCACAATCACTATCACTTTTAGTAAAATTCATTGATCGCAAATTCTCTTGGCAATTACCGCGATCTTTCATCACGAATAAATTCAACTGGGAAGCACTAGAAGTCAAACGAAGCACATAATCAGGATCCCTTGCTGCATATCCTGGTATTGCTTCTTCTGACCACAACTCGCCAGCACAAATCATAGGAATATTTAAACTTCTCTGCAGTTCTAACAGCAATGCAGAACTATTTTCATATCCACCCATTTTAAACTTTGAGTTATTTATAGCTAAACGATAAAAACCATCTACACATAGAAGTATGTTAGGGTTTTCTGCAACCTCTGAGCGTAAAATCTTTAACAAACTAGCATCGTCAGTAATTTGGCTTGCATCTATTATTTCCAATGAATCAGAACTTACTAATTCTGCTAAGTCTTTGGTAGCTGCAAATATCCGATGACTCTTTTCAGGATCTGTATTATATTGCACATCTTCAATGGGCAAACTAGCTTTTAATGCGACAAAATAATTGATAATGTACTGTCGAGGTGCATCTAGGCTTAAATATATTAGCTTAACTGAATTATTTTTTAACAAATCTAAGGCAATATTGCTTAGAAAACACGTTTTATCAACAAATTGATCAGATAAAATTAGGTAATATGCTGGTTTTACCCCTCCTAAGAGGTTGTTAATTCCCTCGAACTGTGAAAACACCAAGTTAAAATTTGTTTTTTCACGACTCATGTTTAGCTCAAAATTTTTTAAAATCTCTTGCATTAAAACTGTTTGGCGACGGGCTTTTGAATTGTCAGGAGCAAAAGACTCCACCCATTTCTCAAACTCTTCTTTCCCTTTGTCCCTTAAAAACGATTCTACAGTATAACCTTCAGGTAACACTATAGATTTATAAGCCAAACCATGTTCATTTGCCACTTGCAATAACTTTTCATGCTGATTTTCTTGGTTAAAAGAGTGTTTATCTATCACTAAGGTTATAGATTCTGCTCCGCCGGCTTGCAATTTAAAAAGATGCCCAGGATTTATTTTGTCACTAAAAACAGAAACTACACCTTGCAGTCCCATTAAATCAGCAGTAAGTGCATCAAATATGTGAGGTACTAAAATAGGACTTTTGGCTTTATTACTTATGTTGAATGGTACATCACCAGCCACAGAAGAAAAGGCAAAATTACTGTTAGATATACTTTCATCCTCAATTTCTATACCCAAAACAGTATAAATTTGCCCCTTAGCATTGCGTACTGGTAAAGTAAAACAAGAGTTTTTAACAGCATTAATTTTATCTAAATAAAAAGGTATAAGACTTTGATCAATTTCATTTAAAGCACAATAATCTAAAAAAGGGTCTATTTCAGCATTGTAAAAGCCGAGCCCATATAAACGAGATTCATATACAGACCACCCCCTAGACTGTAAAATTTCTTGAGCGCGAGTGTTAGAACTGAGCGACCAAACGCAATACTGTACAAACGAATTTAGCACTTTGGTTCTTTCAAAATACCCTGATTGCATCCAAGCAGGGCCTTCAGGTTCTTCATTTAAGGCTTCTAATTCCGAAGCAGATAGCGACTCCATCCAAAATTCAAATGCTGCTTGAGCAGCTTTATCTGAAGGTAAGTGAGAATACTGCATATTGGCGACATAATCTATAAGATCTCCACCAATACCGCACTCTACACACTTATATTCCCAATATCCTAGAGATTTAAAAAAGAACATAGTTGCATTGGCAGAATCGTGTAAAGGGCACTGGGTTACAAAGTTGCGACCATGACGGGTAAGGGGAATAGCTAGTCGGCGCGGAGTTATAACAGAACGCAGCTTATAACGCTGGGGTAAAGATTCAAAATGTGCTTGGCTCATAAGTTTAATCTAGTTAATCATTGGTTAAGAAACGCATTTCATTACAACTTACATAATCACTGCTATATAAAACAGAGTTATTAAAAACTCATTGCTCTACAAAGCGCTCTATTTTGCCACCGAGTTGCTGTAATTTTTGTTCAAAGTTTTCGTAACCGCGGTCTAAATGGTAAATACGGCTAATTTCTGTGGTACTAGAAGCCACCAAACCTGCTAAAACCATGGCGGCACTGGCGCGTAAATCAGAAGCCATTACTGGAGCTCCAGTTAGAGAACTCCCACCATGAATAGTTGCAGTGTCACCTTGCAATTCTATTTTTGCTCCTAGTCTTTTAAGTTCAGAAACATGCATAAAGCGATCGTTATAAATTGTATCTTGAATAACGGATATTCCCGGAACTGTGGTGAGAACACTCATTAGTTGCGCTTGCATATCAGTGGGAAAGCCAGGATAGGGTATGGCTTTAATGGAAACCGCCTGCAAATCACTGTCACGGGCATCTAACTCCACCCAATCACTCCCCACCGACACCTGAGCGCCTATTTCTCTAAAAACCTCTAAAACAGCCTCTAAATGCTGAGGATCCACCTTATTAACCCGCACTCGTCCCCGAGAAATTAGCCCAGCTGCTAAAAAAGTCCCGGCTTCAATGCGATCGGGAATGGTTGCACCTTTACCTGGCTGAAGTTTTTCCACGCCAGTTATGGTTAAAGTTCTACTCCCTCGTCCCTCAATTTGCGCCCCCATACTCAGCAAATAATCCACCGTGGCATCTATTTCGGGCTCCACCGCAGCGTTGTTGATAACAGTTGTCCCTTCGGCTAAAGTGGCAGCCATTAAAACATTGGCCGTGGCACCCACCGATGATATTGGGAAAGTTATATTGGCCCCACGCAATTTTTCTGCGGTGGTTTCTACATAACCGTGAGTTACCACAACCTTGGCACCTAAAGCTTCGAAACCTTTAAGATGCAAATCCACCGGACGAGGTCCCCACGCACAGCCACCAGGTAATGACACCCGCGCCCTGCCAAAACGAGCCAAAAGCGGTCCTAAGACATAAAAACTCGCCCGCATGGTTTTCACTAACTCATAGGGTGCTTCCAAATGATCTGCCCCTGTAGTATCCACCAATAATTGATTTTTACCCCCAAAAACTCTGCAACCTATGACCCGCAACAAGTCCGACATGGTTTTCATATCTTTTAAATGAGGGGCATTGGTTATTTCTGAAATTCCTTCGGCAAGCAATGCCGAAGCCATCATGGGTAAAACCGCATTTTTTGCGCCAGAGATATCCACAGCACCATCTAAAGGTCCATTCCCGCTTAATCTAAATGCATCCATACACAATTCCCTGCAAAACTCAAAATTAACTTTTTAAATAAAAAAGGCGCACCTAAGTGCGCCTAAAAAACATCTGATCAAATTTTTAAAAGAAAATAAAGGTCAATACTAGGAATATGGGAATTAAAATACCAAAGGACCACACCATATAACCAAAGAAAGTAGGCATACGAATTTTATTTTCTTCGGCAATGGCTTTTACCATAAAGTTAGGCGCATTACCAATATATGTGTTAGCTCCCATAAACACCGCACCCATGCTTATAGCCAAAAGCGTTTTAGCACCTTCGCCCATTAAGTATGCGGCATCGCCACCAGCGGTATTAAAGAACACCAAATAAGTAGGAGCATTGTCTAAGAAGCTAGAAAGCAATCCCGTACACCAGAAATACATGCTATTTACTGGGACTCCATTATTATTCACCAAATTAACTACCCCTGCCAAAGCCCCATCAGTTCCCGACTTAAGAATAGCGATGGTGGGTACCATAGTTATAAAAATAGTTGCAAAAAGCTTGGCCACTTCTAAAATGGGCTCCCAAGTAAAACCATTGCCATCGCGCACAGCTTTGGGAGTAATTTTCATGGAAACCACGGTCAAAATCAAAAGTATGCTAATTTGAGCTAAAATACCCTTAGTTAGCATGGCAGTTCCAAACAATGTAATAGCTACATGGGCAGGATTATCAATATTTGCATTCCACACACCACTTAAAATAACAGCGGCAATTACGCCGGGAAACAACAAGAGATTCACTTTACCTTCTAAACCTAAGCCTTGGGGTTCGTCAGAAGGTGGAGCAGAATCTTCTTTTTTATAAAGAATAGTGTCCACCACAAAATAAAGAGCTAAAAGCACAGACGAAGTTAATATCATAGGCACTATCATGTGCTCTAATGTCCATAAGAAATCTACGCCTTTTAAAAAGCCTAAAAATAAGGGAGGATCGCCCAGGGGAGTTAAAGAACCACCAATATTGGCCACTAAAAAGATAAAGAACACAATGGTATGCACTTGGTGTTTACGCCAATCGTTGGCACGGATTATGGGACGAATTAAAAGCATGGCCGCCCCAGTGGTACCCATCATCGATGCTAAAATAGTTCCAATAAACAAGATTAAGGTGTTTTTTCCAGGACTACCGCGCAAGGAACCCGTTAAGCGCACACCGCCTGAAATAGTAAACAGCGCCAGTAACAGCACTATAAAAGGAATAAATTCACCTATAAAGACCTCTGCCAGATAGAAAAAGGCGGTATCAGCTCCAAAACCAACAAGAAAAGAGATAAAAAAGCTCAAACCCCAAAAAAGTGAGATTTTCCCGTAGTGCGCACTCCATAATTGAGGCAAAAACAAGGGAAATAAAGCTATGGAAAGTAAAATTCCTAAAAAGGGAATGGCCCACAACAGACTCAACTTAGATCCGTCCAGATGCAAGGATTTTTCCTCTTGGGCTGCTTGAGCTACAACTTCTGCAGCGGGGGTGGCTTCTGGTGCTGCTGTTTCTGCCACCGCAGTTTGCTCTGAATCCTCTACAAGAGCAGCTGTTTCTGCACCCTCTACTTGGGCTTCTTGCTCTACAGCTTCGCTAGCGACAGCAGCTTCAGTAGCAGTAGCTGGTTCACCAGCTGTTTCCTCTGCCACTGGTACTTCAGCATCAAGCACCTCTGGGCTTTCTTGGGCAATGGCTGTGCCCATTAGCATCATAAATGACAATAACCATAGTTGAATAACGCGCATGCATTTCTCCTTACTAATTTTTATAACTTTATTAATATAAAATATACCTATGCAAAAAACACATTTTTTTGAAACTCATTTTTTTTGTGAGCAGATTTCAGGACAGAAAACTGTAGTTTTAAGTCATGAAGAAAGCCATCATATTAAAAAAGTGCTGCGTTTAAGGCCCGGCACGCACATAAAATTAAGCGATGGTAAAGGCCTAGTTGCGGTAGGAAAAATTGGCGAGATAACTTCGCCGCAAATACATGTAGAATTAATTTCACAAAGCCAAATTGAGCGTAAAGCTATGCTACACTTAGCCGTGGCATGCCTAAAAGACAGGCATTTAGAAGATGTACTGGAACACTGCGCCCAACTTCCCCTAGGGAGCTTTACCTTATTACGCACCCAGCACTCCTTGGAGCCTCGCAAATCGAATTTGCAAGCTACAACGCGCCGTTTACAGCAAAAGGCCGTGGTAGCTCTAAAACAAAGCTTAACCCCTTGGCTTTGCCAAGTTAGGGGTCCGGTTTATTTAAAAGATTGGCTCACAGAGCAAAAACAACCACTTATTGTATGCGATCCCCAAGGAGAAAGCACACTGCCAACCCATATTTTAGCTGATTTAAACACAAATCTGCCCAGTGGAGATAATGAACCAATTATTTTAGTGGGTCCAGAAGGGGGCTTTAGCCCCGAAGAAATAGAAGTTTTCAAACAAAACAACGCTTTTTTCTATAAATTAGGAGACACAAGGCTGCGCGCTCGCACCGCCCCCATAGTTGCTTTAAGTAGTATTTTAGCCATGAGTCAAAGCTTAAACGAACGGCGATGAAAAGGCGTGTAGCCATTTTCATGTATAGCTAATTTATGCGCTTTAGTGGGATATCCTTTATGGCGAGCAAAGCCGTAATCAGGATAGGCTTCGCCTAGTTCTTCCATGATTTTATCGCGGCTCACCTTGGCTAAGACCGAAGCCGCCGCCACGCTCAGCACCAAGTCGTCGCCTTTGACCAAGGGGCTTTGCAAAGTATATTCTATGCCCTTGATGTATTGATTGCCATCTACCAAAGCAAACAAGTCTTTTGCAGGTATTTCCACGCTGCGCTGCAAAATTTTTGTGCTATCATTTGGCTGATCGCTACTCCGAGAAATACCTGCGCCAGCATCAGCATCCGCGCTCCGTTGCAAAACACCTGCGCCAGCACCAGCCTCTGCGTTTTGCTGCAAAATTCCTGTACCATCACCAACCCCTGCATTTTGCTGCGAAATACCTGCGCTAGCACTAATCTGCCCATTTTTTTTCAAAATATTTGTGCTAGCACTTGTTTGCTTGGTATTTTGGGCCCAACCCAAAGCCCAAAGCGCCCGGCGCATGGCCAAAAAAGTCGCTTCTAAAATATTGATCTCATCAATTTCTTGCGCCGTAGCTTGGGCGATGGCAAAATACGACTTTTCACAAATTTGCGGAAATAGTTCCTCACGCTTTTTAGCGCTTAGTCTTTTAGAATCTCGCAAATCATCTAAATGGCGAAAATCTTTGAGCACCACCGCCGCGGCCACTACAGGCCCCGCCAAAGGGCCGCGGCCCGCTTCGTCCACGCCCACCAGCAATCGCGGTGAAACTTGTTGCTGCCACCATAGTTCTCCCTCTTCTAAATTGAGTTCCGAAGGCATTTCTCGGGATAGATTACTGAATATCACCGTAAACTTTTGACCCTTGCAAATAAATCTTGGAACTTAGCAAGCCTTGCAAGGCGCGCCAATATAAATCGTGTTCCACCACTAAAACCCTTTCTGCTACGTTTTTAGGCGTATCTTCAGAAAATACTGGTACAGATTTTTGGGCAATAATGGCGCCATTATCGTATATTTCATCTACAAAATGCACCGTGGCACCGCTCACTCGCACCCCGCTTGCTATGACCGCCTTATGCACATGATGACCCCACATACCAGTTCCACCAAAAGCAGGCAATAAAGCCGGATGAATGTTAATAATGCGATTTTTCCACTTTTCTAAGACTAAAGCAGGGATTTTCTTCATATATCCTGCCAAAACAATCCACTCCACCCCATACTTTTGTAAAACTTGCACCATGGCCTGAGCTTGTTGCTCTTCTGTTTTATGAGTATAACCAGAAATATGCGCCACCGCCACTTGGGCCTCTTGAGCTTTAAGCACCGCACCGCATTTAGAATTATTGCTAATCAATAAAACGGGATCAGCTTCTGACAACTCTTGGGAATTGATCTTATCTAAAATAGCTTGAAAATTTGAACCACCGCCTGAGGCAAAAAACGCCACTTTATTTTTTTTATTAATCATCGTCACTTTCCGATGAAGCCAAAACCTGCTCCAGAGTAGTAATACCTGCCAACGCTTTTTCCATGCCATCCATACGCAAAGTAATCATCCCTGCTTTTAGAGCAGCATTTTTAATTTCTGCTCCCGAGGCTCTTTTGACAATAAGTTGCCTTATAGGATCATTAGGTACTAAATATTCATAAATTCCTAAACGGCCTTTATAGCCACTATTATCACATTTCGGGCAACCCTTACCTTGATAAAACACCGCATCTTTTGAAATAGCCAAAGATTCTCGCAATTCTTTACTTATTTCTGTTTCCTCTTTGCAACTGCTACATATTCTGCGCACTAAACGCTGGGCCAACACCCCTTTAACCGCAGTGGCTATTAAAAAAGGCTCCAAACCCATTTCCAACAAACGGGGAAAAGCTCCAGGTGAATCATTGGTATGCAAAGTAGAGAAAACTAAGTGGCCAGTAAGCGCCGATTCTATAGCCATCATGGCAGTTTCTTTATCGCGCATTTCACCAATCATAATCACATCGGGGTCCTGACGCAAAATAGCTCTAATACCTGCAGCAAAAGAAAAACCCGCTTGGTTATTAATTTGTCCTTGGTTGATTCCTGTTAAGTTCAATTCCACGGGGTCTTCCATGGTGGTGATATTCACTGAATCGTCTCTGATTTCTCGTATAGACGAATACAAAGTGGGTGATTTACCCGAACCTGTAGGACCAGTTACTAAGATTATACCATTAGGTAAATTAATGGAATGCAAAAAGCTTTTATAAACGCTTTCTTGCAAACCCATTTGTGCCAAAGCGATCTGTCCTGAATTAGGGTCTAAAATACGGATTACAATTTTTTCTTGCACACCCTTTTTTCTCAAAATCACTGGAAAAGAGCTTACTCGCAAGTCAACTTCTTTGCCCTTAACTTTTAAAGTAAAACGGCCATCTTGGGGTTTGCGGCGTTCGGCAATGTCCATTTTAGACAATAACTTGATTCGAGAAAGCATTTGAGGCATCAGACGGGGAGTAATTTCCGTGGCCACAGCTAAAACCCCATCTATGCGATAGCGCACCTTCAAAGCATTTTCCTGAGGTTCAAAATGTATATCCGAAGCTTTTTTGATAACTGCTGTCTCGATGATATTCTTCACCGTTTGAGCAACTTTTAAGCCCTCTTCACTGGTTAATTGAATTTCTGGCTCTTGTTCTTCTTCAACTACTTCTAACTCATCGTATTCATCCCCTATAATATCGTCTAACATTTCGCTGAGGTTTCTTCCAGATCCATAGTATTTGTCTATGGCCGCCATTATTTCTTTTTCACTAGATAAAACGGCCTCTATGGGTTTGTGCAATTTAAAACGCACATAATCAAGATTTCTCAAATTAGACGGGTCAGAAATAGCTACAGTTATGGCATTATCTTTTTGATAAAGAGGCATCATTTTATATTGACGACACATTTCTTCGGGTATCAACTCAATAACACTTTCATCTATTTTAAATTCTTCTAATTTAACCCTTAATATTTCTAGCTGATCAGATAAAACTTCTATTAAACGTTCTTCATCTATATATCCCAAGTTCATTATCGTATGGCCTAGCCGAGAACCTGTTCTTTTTTGTTCTTCTAAAGCTGTTTCCAATTGCTCTTGGTCTATGTATCCTCTTTCAAGTAAAATATCGCCTATTTTCTTTTTTTCCCTAAGCTGAGTATGGGTCCCCAAAATAGAATTCATATCTTCTTCGCTTACCATATTTAAGCGAACTAAAATTCTACCCAACAACATCCCAGTACGAGCATGTTCAGCTAAAGCATGCTCTAATTGATCTTCATCTATCAGTCCTTGGCTAAGCAGTAGTTCCCCTATTTTACTTTTACTTTTGTTCATAAATTAGACCATACCTTTGGTTGGACCTTAATTAAACCTTTATCTCCAGTATTAAGGAAAACACCTTCGCCTTTTGTTATTCTACCAATAAAAGTTACCTTAAACACTTGTAAATATAAAATTAATAAACTCTCTGGTAGTTTACTAGTAAAAAGCAGTTGATATTCTTCTCCTCCATGTAACGCTAAATTCAATGCTGAGAGCTTGTTTTTCTTGCTAAAAGCTTCTAAACCTTGAGCCAAAGGAATCTTATCTGCATCAACTTCTATTTTCACCCCAGATTGCAAAGCGATGTGAGTCATTTCTGAACTTAAACCATCGCTCAAATCAATGCATGCTCCCACCTGATGTTTATGTAATATTGGTCCTAAAGCCAAAGGTGGTTCGGGCAACAAATGTTTACGCACTAGCTGAGGATACTTATCGGCAACTCCATGCTCTAAAGCCCATAAACCGGCTTTAGAAGCCCCCAACTCACCGGTAACATACAAGTTTTCACCAGGTTGAGCGCCGCTGCGCAACAAAGCTTTATCTCCATCTGGAGTTCTACCAAAAACCGTTAATTGAAAAGATGCAATATCACCGCTGACGGTGTCACCGCCTAAAATTCCCACTTGATGTTTTTTTAAAACGCCTTGAAAAGCTGAAACTATTTTCTCTTGTTCCTGTACCCCCCAACTTTTATTTAAACAGATCCCTAACAAAGCCCATTCAGCTTTAGCTCCCATGGCATTTAAGTCGGAAAGATTTGACAATACACATTTATAAATAGCGTCTTCTATGCTCCCCCATTGTAAATTAAAATGCGTATTTTCCACAGAAATATCTGTGGATATTAACCATTGATTTAGCTGAGCGCAATCATCTCCAGGACCTAAAACAAGATTTTTGTCGCTTTTTGAGGGTAAAGAGAGTATTTTTTTTATAAAACAAAATTCATTATTATTAAGATATTTCATTTCAGACCTTTAGATAAACATATAATAAAGTAATTTTTATAAAGTGGGACATATAATTTTTGTAGCGCCGAATTCAGATGAGCAGTTAGACAAACTAGCTCATTGGACTGTAGAATGGATTTTAGAAAACGAAATTCCTATGGATTCTTCTATTTATAGCTGTAATTCATTGGCCACAGCAGAAGCTTCCATTGCCAACCCACTTTTTGAAAACACTTCCCCTTTTCTAGTGGTTCTCGGCCATGGACATCCCCACAAAGAAACCGCTGCTTTTGGAGAAAACCTGCGCTCTTGCTTACCTGAAACTTGGATTATAGAAATCATCGATGATAAATCTAGGCTCTGCAAAAACTTAGAAAACGCATTTTTTGTAAAATCGCCTGTTCATCGCCAAGATTGGCAAAATATTTTACAACACATTTTTATCGAAGCCGCCAGTCCCCAGTGGTCTCGCACAGAAATTTAAACAAAATGAACAATAAACCATTTAAAAAAGGCATTTCTTATTTTGGAGTGCGTAACCCCAAACTTGCCAAATATGATTTTGAAATTATAGCCCAAGCTGGTTTTACTCATATTTTACAAACTTATTCCGAAGCCGATCTACAATACTACCCCGAAACCATGGCAGAATTAATTGATCTTTCGGCACAATATGGACTAAAATCATACATAAACCCTTGGGGCGTGGGAAGAGTTTTTGGAGGTGAAGCATACTCGGAACTCACAGGACGCAATCCCGAAATGGCACAAAAAGGTCCCCAAGACGAGCATTTTGTAGCCGCTTGCCCCAATCATCCTGGGTTTCGCGCATATATGCAAAAATGGATAGAAACTGTATGCCAAACCCAAGTGGAAACTATTTTTTGGGACGAACCGCATTTTTATTTCGAAAAGCAAAATCCTGAAATTTGGGCCTGTACATGTGCAACTTGTCAAAAGCTTTTTAGAGAGCAATATGGTTTTAACATGCCTAGAGAGCTAAGCTCTGAATTTCTAGCATTTCGAGAAAACTCTTTAATTGATTTTTTGCGCTGGGCCACGGATTTGGTAAAAACCATGGGCAAAAGAAATTCTGTTTGCATGCTTCCACCCTGGTTTCCTGCAGGATTAGATAACTGGGAATTAGTTGCGGAAATTCCTAGCGTAGATGAACTTTCTTCTGACCCTTATTGGGAAAAACACACTCCTCGCTCGGAAATTGCACCCACATACAACCACACGGCACAAAAGCTAGTGGGTTTAGCTGAAAAGTTTCAAAAAGATGCTCAGATTTGGATAAAAAACTACCATATTGTAGCAGGCACTGAAGATTTTATTGATATAGCCACTCAAACTTCCATAAATAAAGGTATTCGCAATATCTTTGCATGGTCTTATATGGGGTCAGAATATATGAGCTGGCTTAAAAGTGACAATCCTAGTTTAGTGTGGCAAACACAAATTCAAGCATTAAAAAAGCTCAACTAAAAGTTGAGCTTAAAATCTTATTCCCAATGATCATCCTCTACTTCTGGCATGGGAGGAGGAATGTTTTCTTCTGTGGGTGCTTCAGCCTGTGGCGATTCCGATGCTTGCACCGCTTCTGTGGATGCTGCTTCTTTCACTACGGCAGTGCTTGGGTTTTCCTCAACTCTTTGTAACTCTGGACTATTTTGAACTACATTCTTAGGAACTGCTCGGACAGAGTTTTCTAAACCTGCTATTTCTGCAATGTAATAGCGCTGTATATGGGGAGTTACAAATATCATTAAATCTTTTTTAGTGATTTCTTTTTTGTAATGCTTAAATAAGTTACCGATTAAGGGAATATCTTTTAAGAAAGGTACACCACTCTCTGTTTCTTGTTCCTCGTTTTTGGTTAAACCTGCTATTATCACAGTTTCGCCATCGTCCACCACAACTTTAGTTTTAGCTTCTTGGGTAGAAATCACAGGTTGGCCACGACTATCATAGCTATAAGAATTATTTTGAGGAAATAAGTCTAACATAATGCGATTATCGCCTGTTACATGGGGAGTTACAGTTAGTTTAATACCAGATTCGATTAATTCGTTGGCGTATTGCCCATTATCATCCAAAACTCGTATAGAAATCTTATCACCCATAAAAATTGATGCTTCAGTGTGATCCATGGTAGATATTTGTGGACTTGCTAGAATTTCTCCTGAGGCTTCTCCCAAAGAATTATATATGCCCATACCCACATGACCATCTAAAATACTCATGGTTATGGCCTGCCCAGCTTCCTCTACAGCAGGTATTTTCCCTAAAGGGAAAGATTGAATGGTGGCTTGATTGCGAGAATCTCTTACCGAGCGAGGAGATATGTTGCCCCCCACTTCAGCACTTTGACCACCCACACCAACTTTTGCCGACCAATCCACTCCCAATTCTCTTGCCAATTTTGAATCCACTACAACTAATTTTGCGGTAATTAAAATCTGTAAGGTTTCCACATCGAGTTCTTCGATGGTTTTTTCCATTTGTGAAATGCGTTGCTCCGTATCATAAACTATAATGGCATTGTTTCGATCCACCACGGTAATACGCCCCCTAGCCGAAGTCATATTAGCAAGAACTCCCTGCAAATCCACAGCTTTGGCATGACGGATTTGGAAATTTTTCCTTACCAAAGGCGCAACAGCTTCACTATGGGTTGCTTTTTCTGCCGCTTTCATCTCATTAGCTTGCCATGTTTCTAAAAGTTCAATGGCAATATAATTATCTGAAATTATCCAAGTTAAACCATAAGTTTTGCATATTATTTCTAAAGCTTCTTGCCAAGTTTTTTTAGTTATACGCAAATCTATTTTTATATCTCGGGCATCGGGATTAACTACAAAATCCACGCCTGCAGTAACAGCTAATGCCTGCATTACAGCTGTTATATCAGTGGCAACAAAGTCATAATCATAGGACTTTTGATTTCCACCCCCTGCAACCTCGGACAGTTCTGCGCTTATTAATTGTGCTGATAAATTAGCACAGGCTAAAAAGAAAACCAATAAAAAAGAAATTATTTTTTTCACTTCCTACCCCCATATTTGTCGGGCAAAGTCATGGTATAGCGTCTGCTAACTCCAACCTCGTTAATTATAAACAACACTTCATCTTGAGTTATTTTTAAAACTTTTCCATTCAAAATAGCATCACCTTCTTTCAATGTATAAGACAAATTAGAGTTGCGCATATCACTGAGAATAACCATAGGTGCTTCAGGTTCCCATATTATGCCCACTAACTCAACTCCATCTATATTTATACCATCAACTACCACCCCTTGCAAGGGAATAAAAGGATCGCGCCTTCCAAATGATTGATAACTAATGCGATCTGAAAACTCATCGTCAAAAACAAAACTTAAAATCTCTGAATCTTCTTCAGTATTGGGATCTTCTTTTTGCTTCGAACTAGCTAATTCTTGTAATTTTTCAGCTTGTTTATGGCTTAATTCATGGGGCGAAGAAACTTCTCGTCTGTTCACATAGCCTATGATATTTCCATATTTAACTTTATAAAATAAATTATTCACTAATTCTAAACGGGTAAGTTTTGACCCAAAGGGGAGGTCCCTCATCATCGTACTAGCTCCATTGGGATTTTCTCTCAAAGCAGTCCCTTTATCTGCCACTACTATTAAGTCTCGAGACACACTTTTCAAAGCAAAAGTTTCTTTATTTTTTGTAACTTTAAACTGTTTTGCAAATGCTTCTAAACTTTCAGGAACTTCACTGTCATAGTTATAAAAAACTTTAAGTTCTTCTTTATCCGTACCCCAATTCCAGCTTTCTATCTGTTCTTTAAATGGTACAGACTTCTGCAGTAATAATGAGTTATTTCTGGACAAAACTTGTATGTTTTCATCTTTTAATTCTATGCTCAAAACCACTGTGTTTAGCGGTCCTGCAATTATCCTAAAGTTTTCCACAATAAATGAGCCATCTACATTAACCTTAGATAAGATTTTAGCACCCTCTACAAACAATCTTAAGGTTTTTTCGCCTCTAAATTCAGGCAAAAACTTTAAGGGATCAGTAAACTCTACATAAAAATGTTCTACCCCAGCCCCTCGTAGCCAAGAGACTTTAGTTATTCCTGGAACTATTTCTTCTTTAACCGTAGCCTGTTGTTCTACTTCTGCTATTGTGTCTGTTTTTGCTAGTGGCTTAGCTTGTGCGGCTAAATCAGGCGTTGTTTTAGTATTGTTTTTTACTTTCGCCTTAGATTTTGTTGTGGTTACTATTTTGTTTAAATCCCAAGCCTTATTTGAAAAAGAGGCGGGGAATTTTAGGCGGAAAAAACGCTTATTAACCAATTCCGTTGGATTTTCTGCATTAACAATATCTTTTCCTGTTTCAAAAATAAAAGCCAGCAATGGAATGCCACCTTTAGATTTTTCTTCTCTTATTTGTAAAGTCTTTAATCCAGATGAATTATTATCCAAAACAAGCTTAGCATAGGGCAAATCTGTGTTGCTATTAGCAAAAACCACTTTCAATATTTGGGCATTTTTATCATAGGCTTGAAAGAATGATGGCAAACTTGGAGTATTTGCAAATTCAAATTGTAAATAACAGTTACTCTGCTCACAATTCCAAGAAAGATTTTTAATAGTTGCGCTATAACTTAAGCTTAGCATAGCCCAAAGCACTATATTAATCCAAACTCTCATTGCTCTATTCCTTTTGAAGTATAGGTAGTCAAATCCATGGTAACTGTTGTTGTTATTGGAATCCACCCATGCAAACTTGCTTTTTCAATTTCATTATCTATGCCGCCATAACGCATAACCCTTAAACTGCTTATGCTAGTTGGATAGCCAAAATTTGCTATTTCCGCAAACAAATAACCTAACATGTGATAACCAGCGTTCATAGCCAAAGAATATTTATTTTCTATAAAATACTCTTGTTCGTCTCTGCTAGATGGAGCGAATTTAGTAATATGAACCCCTGAAGTGCGAATAACTGCATACAGATCTTGCAAGCGGGAGGGAACTTTTTCTTGCTCTGGAAACATGTCTCTTAATCTTTGAAATTCTTTTTCTGCATTTTGTAGCTCTTTTTCCAATTTTAATTCGCGATTTTTTTGAACATTAATTCTTGATAACTCGTTTTTAGCTGTTCTAAGTTTTTCTTCAATTTTAACTTTCTCTTGAGAATAGGGAATCCAATATAAATCCCATGCAAAGTATCCTCCAGCAGTCAACAAAAGAATAACTATTACCATATAAGCATTGCGAGGATTTTTCAAATCAAACTTATTCATCAGCAACCTCTTCAAGCCCTAGTTCTGGATTAACCATGCATTGTATCGTAAAAGAATAAACCTGTTCGGCTTTTACCATTTGTTTTTCAATGGAAACCAATGACATACTTGAAAAACTAATCTGCCTTTCTAAACTCACCATATATTCCGCAATCTCTGAAAAGTCATAGGTGCTACCTTTTATTTCCAACAAATCCTTCTCAACTTCAACCAAAGCTGTTAGCCACATATTAGCAGGTAAAACAGATGAGATGCTCTCAAAAAGTATTACCCAACGCTTTTTGCTTACCTGTATAGACATTAAAGCCTTATTTTTCTGAGCTATCAACTCTAAACGCTCATCTAATTGTTTTATTTTTTCCAATGTTGGCCTATTAGCCTCTATGCTTGCATTAACCCTTCTTAAATCAGAATTTAAATCGTCTAGTTTATCGTTCATGTTTAACCATGCCACAAAACCGATAAAAACAAATACTAAAACAGCAATGGTAGGCCAAATTACACGGCGATCGGTTAACCAAGTTAAATCTCGCTTGGAAGTTCTGTACTCTGGGGGAAGTAAATTTATCTCTATTAAATTCATATTATAACTTCCTTAAAGCCAGCCCTAAAGCAGTGGTCATCATATTTACAAATTCATCACTAGTATTAAACACGCTGGGGTCAAACAGCAGTTTTTTATGCTCCGCCATTTTAGCTTCACTGCTTCCCCAAGCAGAAGTAAATGGATTTAAAACACTAGTTTTTATTTCTAGTTTATTTTCTAAAAACTCTACTAAGCCTGAAATAGAAGCGCCGCCGCCAGTTAAAAACAACTTTTCTACTTGGTCTTGATTTTCTGTGGATGAATAATATTTTAACGCAAGTTCCACAGCAACACTATATTCTTCAGCTGCTATTTCTAAAGAATTCAAATACAATTCTCGCGGATAACCATCTTTTATTTCACCACACAATATTTTACCCGCTTCTTCTTCTTCCATTCCTAACCTTCTACAAATAACTGACAAAAAGTCTGAAACAGAAGCGTTTTGCACATCTCTTGTGTATATATAACTTCCTTTTCTTATAAAAACTATTTGAGCCCTTTTTGCCCCTATATTCAAGATAGCTACGGTTTTTTCTAATTCTTCTTCCGATGCGGAACTTAAAAACACATTGGTTAAAGCAAAAACATTTATATCCAAAGCATGGGGAGTTACTCCGTTTATGGCGAAGTTACCCATCCAGCTATTGAGGACAGCTTCTTTTGCAGCCACCACTAAGACATCCTGTTCATTTGCATCGTTAGTGCTAATTATTTCATAATCAAGTACTACCCCAGGTTCATCAAAAGGACTCCGCTTGCTGGCTTCTGTTATGATATTTGCTTCATTTTCTGTGCCTATCACCTTTTTTATCTTCATCTTATCTGCTAGCACACTGTTGGCCCAGTTCATGCCCACCACTACATCGCCCAAAGTACCTTCTTGCCTATACCTATCTAAAAGTTCATCCAATGCTTCTTTAAATACCTCAGGATTTTTTATCTCATAATTACTTTTTACATTAGCATCAAGCTTTTTGTAATCAAGAGACAGCAATTTTTTAAAGTGTCGAGCGTGCTCTATACGGGCTACTTTTATGGCGTGATGACCCACATCTATCCCCGTTGTGATAGATTCACCTTTGATACTTGCAATTAAACTTGAAATAGACATATACTATAAGTTTAGGTTTACCTTTCGTTCCTGTCAAGATTTTTCTTTGCTAAGATGTTGATTTTCATAGATTTAACGATTTTTTCGTCTTTTTTTGACTTTTTATTTCCATTGGAGGTCTTGACGCTGTTTATCAAACACATAACGCACTATTTTTTCTTGCAATTCTTTTCGCTCATCAACAAAAGAGACTGAGTGATTATATTTAGGGTCAGTTGCATCTCCAATGACTGAGACGCGAACAATTTTTGCCTGTACATCTTCCATGGGCATTCCATTTACAACAAAACTTGCTGCCACCACAGAACCAACCACAAAATGGTGTGGCAGAACCATTGCCAATCCCCCTCCAGACAAATCAACAATGCGCCCTTCAATTATCAAATTTTCAACTTCTTCATTATTAGGCGTACTAACGAGTTTTGCCACCACAGGCAAATTTACATCAATGCGAACCCAACTTCGCAATTGCTTGCGATGCAAACGACGAGTATGATTTATAATTATTTCATTATCTTGAACATCAAAAATTTTACATTCAATGGTATATTCAGCGTCACCAGCTCTGGTAATAATTAAGCGCACAGGCGTATCTTTCTGTACTTTTATACTTTTATCAAAATTATTTAATACCCCCCACTTTTCTTCATTTACAAAAGAAACATTTGTATTAACAGCCATTCCTTTGTCTATCAATTCAATCATAATTCTAGCAGAAGGAGAAAATTGTCTAGTACTCAAAAATGGTGTTTCAACTGGTAAGGGAAAATATCCTAATTTATGCCGCAACTCCTTAATTAAATCCAATTTATAACTATCTATGTTCCTTGCGCCGCGATTAATCTTATAAAACATCTCCACGGCATTTTCAAAAGCTTGGGATGAGTCCAAAATTAATTCTGCATTGGGGTATTTGGTTTTTTGCAAAACTTCTGTTAATATTTCTATTTCAGCACTCAATAAACCCTTTTCTTTACTTGAACTATTAAATGCACCCCAACTTACCTTAGCTCTTTGTTTTTCTCTAGCGATAGACTTACGAATCTCATTATATACAGCTATGGCTATGATAACTAAGGCAGCTATTGTTATGGCAATCACTGCCACGGGACTAGCTCCATCGGAAAAAGTTTTTTTAACCGAAGCCAAGGTCTGATCTAAACCTGCATGGCCTAAATTAAAAATCAATAAAACGAACAAAAAACACTTCATAATTTTTGATTGGCATTAAGTATGTTCAAATTATATACATTTTATACTTGCGTCTGGGTGGAAAAATGAAAAAAATTAACATAAAACATATTAAAAACGATATGATTTTAGCCCAACCTGTAATAGGTTCAAATGATAACACCTTATTAGGTGTTGGTTTTGTGCTTAATAAAGAACTTATCCCACGCTTAAATTCATGGGGAATTACCCATGTACATATCATAACATCAAGCAATCACCAAGAAGCTTCTGCTGAAAAAGTTACTGTAAGCACCCAAAATATTAACATCCAAAAGGACCTAGAAGAAATTTTTCAAAACCGCTTACAAAATGAGCCTATGAAAGTTATTTATCGCGCAATTAAGAGGCAATTTGAAAGCCATGACGAAGCCCAATGACATTTTAATTGAAATAACTAAAGAAATTAGTGAACTCCCCGCTTTACCCGATGTTATTTTAAAAAGTAACGCATTGCTTTCTAATCCTCGTTCTTCCATCACAGAACTGGGAGCGGTGATATCCTCTGATCAAATTATTGCAGCTAAAATCATTAGAGTTGTAAATAGCGCCCTATATGGGTTCCCAGGCCGAATAAGTTCCATTAATCACGCTTTAGTTATTTTAGGATTTTCTGCCGTTAAAAATATCTTGTTGACCACTGCTATCTTAAGCAACTTTAATTTAAAACAAGAGATACATGGCTTTAGCATGCAAAGTTTTTGGCGACATTCTTTGGCTACGGGGTGTGTTGCTCAAGTTTTAGCTTTACACACCCTGCAAAAAAATCCTGATGAGGCTTTTGTTGCAGGTCTTTTACATGATATAGGAAAAATAATTTTAACGCAAACCCTGCCTGAAAAGTTCTATAAAGCCGTCGAAATCGCGCATAATAGAAACATTCTTATCGCTCAAAGTGAAAAAGAAATATTTGGTTTCGACCACTCCATAGTGGGTAAACTTTTAGCTGAAAAATGGAACTTGCCCGAAAACCTCCAAGCTACCATTGCATATCATCATCACCCTCAAACCCTATCACCACACAGCGATTTGATAAAAATTGTACATGCTGCGGATATAATTGCTCGCGGACTCCTAATAGGACATCCTGGTGACAAAAGCATACCCATTATGGATATAAAAACTTGGGAACACCTTAATATTAACGATAAAGAAATTGACGAAATTTTAATAGAAAGCCTTGATGCCATAAAAAAGTCTGAGATTTTCCTCGAAATCAACAACTGATTAGTGTAAAATAAAGATTATGAAACAAATTAACAGTGATTTTGTCTCTTATATCTTGCATGGATTGCGCAATGGCACTTCCGCCATTTACGCTTGGTCAGAAATGTTAAATAAAGGTTTTTTGGAAAGTGAGTCAGAAATTGAAGAAGCCCATGAACAAATTTTTATGGAATGCAAAAAACTCAACCAAAGCTTGAGCATTATTTCATATTACAATTATTTATACTTAAGTGATTTCCCCTTGCAAAAAAGCGAAATCACAACAAATAAATTTATTAAAGAAATAAATAACCTACTCGGTAAAAAAAACGAAAAATGCATTTTTACCATCCCTAAACCACAAAAAGAAGCAATTTTAAACTTTGATTTAAATTTAATAATGACTTTTAGTGAAAGTTTTTGTGCATTTTTAACAAACTCTGCAGTGGAATCTGTTGAAAAAATAGAGACAAGTACAAATGAATTTTTTTTTCACATAAAAATCACACTCAATACGCATTTAAATCATACTGAAATAAAACATTTACTAGATAACCCTTTAAAAGACAGGGCTAAATCCATAACCCCTGTTTTTATACTCTCATTGCGTATTTTATGGAAAATATGCCATAAACTTGAAGGGAAAGCTTCTTTTAAGCAAAATGAAACCCAAACAATAGCCAGCTTCTTTATTCCCCTAGCTAAGAGCTAATGTCACTGTCTTTTTTACTGCCAAGCATAGCCGAACGACGCTGACTTAACTCAAAATCTCGTCGTTCCTGTTGGCGAGTTTCAAATTTTTTGTTCATTTGCAACATTTTAAAAAACATAAAAAATATTGCCAGCACTAAAAAGAAAAAAGCTACTTGCCAAATCATTGTGCATTCCTCCATTGTCCATTAAACATTGTTCCTTGCACAACCCCATTAATTTCTTGTCTCAATAATGGAGAGTTACATACTTGCCCTGCAAAAAAACACTTGTTAAGCTCTACTGTAGCTTCAGGATTAAACAAAAACCAGTTGAGCTTTGAATCTTCCATAGCCATAACTTTATTAGGCCCAATAGTTAACAACTTTAACAAATCTGCCAAAGGATCCTTTAAATATAATTCAGCTCTTTCCCAAAGTGCAGAAAAAGCTATTTCTAAAGAAATAGCACCAGGCACTGCACTTTCGTAGTTAGTTAGCTTGTCTTGCTCTAAAACTGGCTTATGGGCCAAAGAAATAGCTTGTATGACTCCCTGATTTAAACCTTCCCATAAAGCAGCTTTATCACTGCTTTCTCTAAAAGGAGGCAACACAAAGGCATTGGTATCTAATTTGCGTAATATTTGGTGATCAAAAAGCAAATGATACACAGACACATCACAAGTTACATCTAAGCCTGCTTTTTGAGCCTGCTTTATCAAATCAACGCTTTCCGCACAGGTGATTTGCTTTAAATGCAAGGGGCAGTTAGTGTTACGCGCCAACTCTATCAGTTCATATACTGCAATGGTTTCTGCTATTTTAGGGATAGCGCGCATTCCCATACCATCGGCAATGCTACCTTCATGCACATAACCTTTACTACTTAGGGAATATTCTTGAGGCTGCATAAAAAACCGCTTTTGCGTCATACTTCCATAATCAAAGGCGCGACGTAAAAACAGCAAATCCGCAGGCAATTCTCCCCCATCGCCAAAGCCCACAGCCCCACCTTGAGAAAGTTCCAACATTTCGCTAAGGTTTTGGTGGTCATAATTCAAAGAAATTGCTGCTAAGTGACGAATATCTAATTTACTTTTTTCACACTCACTTTGTATGGCTTTTAACCTTTGAATGCTATCAATAGGATTATAACAGCTTTCCAATAAAGCACTATAAAAGCCACCGCGATACATGGCCTCAAAACCGGCTTTTAAGGTATAAATGTCATCCCGGGCAGGCTCGCAAAAATCTACTCCCAAAGCCGTTAACGCGGGCAATAACCAACATCCTTTGGCATTTACCTCTACAACTTCACCAGAAGGTTTATCCACCATTTTGCCGTCTAGCCAAAAACTATCCTCACTTTGGCTTAATTTGCCTTGGGAAAAAACCTGTGCACCCGCAAATTTTATCACTTTATTCATGCGCTAAGCCTCCACTCAACAAATATAAAATTGCCATGCGCACCGCCACGCCATTACTCACTTGTTCTAAAATCACCGAATTTGAACCATCGGCCACAGTAGAATCCAATTCTACTCCGCGATTTATAGGGCCAGGATGCATAATTTTCACCCCCGCCTTTGAACTTTCAAGAACTTCTTCGGTAATTCCAAAAAAATTCCGATATTCCCGTAATGAAGGCAAAAGGTTATCATCTTGCCGTTCCTTTTGCAAACGCAAGGCTATAACTGCATCGGCATTATTTACTGCATGCCGCACATCAGTGGTAAAAACCACATTTTGAAACTCCGCAGGATTTTTAGGCAAAAGCGTTGAAGGTCCACATACTCGAACTTTGGCTCCCAAAGCGCTAAGTCCCCATATATTGGAACGCGCCACTCGCGAATGACGCACATCGCCTACTATACACACGGTTTTTCCGCGCAAAGAACCTAATTCTTGCTCTAAGGTGTACATATCTAACAAAGCCTGAGTGGGATGCTCATTAGCCCCATCCCCCGCATTGACAATTATGGCATTGGAATGCTTGGCCAAAAAAGCTGGGACACCTGTGCCCGAATGGCGTACCACCACTAAATCTATTTTCATGGCTTCAATGTTACGCAGGGTATCTAAAATGGTCTCACCTTTTTTAAGGGAACTTCCCGATGATGCAAAGTTAACCAAATCAGCACTTAAGCGTTTTTCTGCTAATTCAAAGGAAATACGAGTGCGAGTACTATCTTCAAAAAACAAGTTTACCACGGTGAGGCCACGCATAGAAGGAACTTTTTTAACTGGCCTGTCCAATATGCTGCGAAAAGACCTTGTAGTGTCCAAAATAACGCGGAGATCGTTGGGCTTAGCATCTCGCAAACCTAATAAATGACGCATGGACAATGATGACATTATAAATCCCCCACATTGACTAGCCACACACTATCTTCGCCATCTATAGGCTTAACTTTAACGCGAACTTCTTCGTCGGACTGGGTGGGTACATGAACTCCTATAAAATCAGCCGCTATGGGTAACTCGCGATGACCTCGATCCACCATTACGCAAAGTTTAACCGTGCGAGGGCGACCTAAATCCATAAGGGCATCGAGAGCAGCTCGCACCGTGCGCCCGGTATATAGCACATCATCTACTAAAATGATATGACAACCCTCTATGCTCAATGGCATAGAAGTTATGCGCATCTCTACATGAGGCATGCGTTTTCTGTAATGAAAATCGTCTCGATAAAATGTGGCATCTAGCTCCCCTACAGGAATTTCTGTACCATACAGTTTCCCTAAGTTTTCTGCCAAAGCATGAGCTAAGGGAATTCCGCGACTGGCCATTCCCATTAAAATCAGTTTTTGGGGATCCGAATAGATATTAAATATTTCATCACTTATTTTAGCAATAGTGGACGACAGCCCTGAGGCGTCGAGTATTTGTTTTATTTTTTTAGCTGAATCTTGCAAAAAGCGCTCCAGTTTTATTTTAAAAATAATATTTTCTTTATATTAAATTAGGTTATTTTATATCTAAGCTTGGTTTTTCTCAAGTTAAAATAGTTTTCAACCGATATTAATAATATGAGTATATTC
>JAAZFC010000090.1 GCA_012511955.1 Fibrobacter sp.
ATCCGTTGTTTCGGGCAAAACTGTATCGACTGTATCGATTTTAGCAACGGCCGTATCAGTTTTCACAGTCAAAGTGTCTGTGGTTTCAGAATTTTCGGCAATTGTCGCTACGGAATCCGTGGCAGCACTTTCCACTTCCGCCCATATATCTTCTTGGGCAAAAGCAGCCATGGTAAAACAAAACACTATTACTAAAAACTTCATAATTGATAATTTACAAAAAAAAGGACAGCCCAGTGCCGTCCTTAAATTTAAAGTTTAGTTTTTCAAACTAACAAGCTTAGTCCTCTTTGACCACCCATACTTTTACAGGCACTTCAATATCGGAGAACACGCGAATGGTTACGGTATAAACACCTAACTGTTTGATGGACTCATCGAGATCCACTTGGTTCTTATCAATTTTGAAACCTTGGGTTTTTAGAGCTTCGCTAATATCTGCAGCAGCTACTGAACCGTACAAGCGTTCATCTTCAACTACGCGGCGACTTAAAGTTACTGAAGCCTCAGCTAATTTAGCAGCCAATTGTTCTGCGGCAGAGTGATCTTTGCGGAACTGAGCTTCGAGGGCAGCGCGGTTGTTTTCGATTTGAGCTTTAGCTTGTTTAGTAGCTAAAATCGCTAATTTACGGGGAAACAAATAGTTAGTGGCAAAACCTCTTTTAACAGTTACCACATCCATCATTTTACCTAATTTAGGTACATCAGCTTTGAGAATAACTTCCATGATTTACTCCTTATCTCAAATTATCTGAAACAAATGGCAAAATCGCCATGTGACGAGCTCTTTTAATAGCTAGTGCCAACATGCGTTGGTGCTTAGCAGAAGTTCCAGAAATCCGACGAGGAATGATTTTTCCACGCTCAGAAATGAAACGATTCAAAGTCGCTTTGTCTTTGTAGTCGATATATTCAAATTTATTTTCAGTAAACCAGCAAGATTTTTTGCGGCGAGGACGGTTGCCTCTGCGATCATCCATATTCATAATTAATCTCCTATCTCTTCGTCATCATCTTCGGTGGGAGGTGCTACTTCACTAACTTCACCATTATACTCTTTATCAGTCATAGGATGATCTACTAAAGTCATCCAACGAATAACATTTGGATTGATACGAAATTCATCTTCAATATCTTTGGAAAGATCTACATCTTCAGTTTCATAATAATAAATCGCATAGTAGCCATGAGTACGACGATTAATTTCGTAGGCGAGCTTACGCTTGCCCCAATCATCTTTACGCACTAACTTTGCTCTAGCGTTGATTTTGTCTTCGATGCCTTGCAATTCAGCTTCGATTGCATCATCGGAGATCATGGCATCAACGATTACCATCATTTCATAATTACGCATAATTATTCCCTTTGGTCTTTCGCTCACACCCACCATGGATGCAAGAGGGTTCGGCCTTAGCCGGAGCAACAATTATAGAAATTATTTGGAACTTTTGCTGTTTACCATAAAAAATTAAACTTTTCTTGGTTTTTAAATGACAAAATGCCTAAGAGAATACTATAATTGTTTTCACTATCCGTGCCCGGGTGGCGGAATGGTAGACGCTGGGGACTTAAAATCCCCTGGCAGTAATTGTCGTGCGAGTTCAAGTCTCGCCCCGGGCATGTTTGGTTAAGTTCTTTAACCTACAAATCCAATCTTTCTATCACTTCTTTTTCATCTAAACTAAAACCCGATCTTCTGAAAGGGTCAGCTATTTCTGTGGCGATATAATCTTCTACAGCCTTTACCACCTCTGCAAAACCGCTAGCCATAATTTTTTGGTTGGAACTTTTAAGAGGGAGTAATTGCAAAAACCCCATGGTGGTATCTCCCTTTAAAGCCAGCTTAAAATTTTGCTGAAACCGCAATACTTTATTTTGGATAGGAAACTTTTTATTTTGCAAATCTAAGCGCAAAGCTACATTTAACACACCGCTACTTCCGCTAGCTTTCAAATCAAACTGACTGAGCTTAACTTTTAACAGCCAATTCAAAGAATCGTTATTTTCTTGTAGAACTTGATTTTTCAATAAAACTTGCTTAAAAAACTCATCTAAACGCCAGTTGCTACTAGGTGATTCTACTTCAGTGGACTCCCAAAGCAATTGCACTTCTGCTTTCTGGAGTTCTTGATCTTGGAAAAGCTTTGCCTTTTGCTGGAACTCCTCATAACCTTGGGAACTCAACTTACCGCGCCAAATTATCCCAGGCTCCAACGCTATGGTATGGGCTCCTTCTCGTTCAATTTCTACTCCTCCGCGCTCCACATAAATTTGCACCTGCTGGTTTTCTTGATTACACTGCACCTTACCCTGTCCCAAAATCTTACGCACAGTGGTTTGCAAACAATTAAAACGCAACAAATCTGGATACTGAGCAAAAAACTCCATGCGCGCATTTATCTCAGTAAATAAAGTAGTGCTTTGTCCGCCACTTTCAGAAAGCAAGTTGTGCACCCTAAAGCGCCCGGCCCCGTAAAGTACCATATTAGCTTTTTGAGCCACTTCTAAAGTCAATACCGTAGCAGGAGACAAATGCACCACCCCATTACTGGGAATTTTATCATCAATTTTTATAGAAATCAACTCTTGGCTAGGCAAGACATAATAATCTGCCCGCCCTTTTAAGTTTTTTACCCAAACCTCATTAGCCCACAATAAGGGCGTAAAAATCGTCCAAGCTAACAAAACAAAAGATAAACGGTAAAGCATTTTTTGCTTTCTCCTTTTTAGAAAGGTATATTTGTATATGTATATATTATAAAGATTTTTGAGGCTATTGTGATTGAATTTTACCCACAAACTATTTATTATCCACGAGAAACTGTAGAAGAAAAGTATGCCAAAGGCGAATTAAGTTCCATTCAAAAAAGACTAGAAGAGTTTATACGCCGCCATTCTAAAAGCATTTACGATGTTGCCAAAGATGAAAAAGACGAACCTGGTGCTAAAGAACTCATGGATGCCATTCGCATTTTACTTTTGAGTAAGGGAACTGTGCACCCCCCTTCAGAAATGGCTGATATTATTCGCGAGATCAACAAAGAAATTTGGTACCAAGGGGAGAAAGGCGAAAGAGATATTCAAAAGATCGGAGAGCTTTGGGAACAAAAATACGCTTTCCAATGGCGCGAAGCTCGGATGTTTGAAACCTTTGTCGTATTGGAAAAGAACGAAAAAAGAGCTTTAGAACTCTTAGGCTTTAGTTCTAGTTAAAAGACATAAGACTGCATTCCCAAGCTAAAAGTAAAACCCTTACTTTTTATGTTTTTTTTAGAAACCGCATCATAAAACTCATTGATGGTTTTGTGTTGTATTTCAGCTATAATGCTCGCATAATCGCTAATCATCACCGGAAATCCTAAACCTAGCCCCCACTCCCACCAAGAAGCATCACCCAAAGTGTTATAATTTTGCACTCTGTTTGCACTTACCAATAAATAAGGAGCCTTATTATAGACACTGGCCGCAATGCTTCCGCCTAAAATTCTTTGTCGATTTTCTGTGGTTTTCCCAGAATTTGTTTGAGTACCACCCCATTGCCCCCAAACAAATTTACCATAGACATAATTGGGGAGCCAAAAACCAAGATAGGGATTTATGCGCAGTAAAGCAGATTCACTCCCTTGCAAAGGCGCCAAACCACTGGCAAATTCGAGATTAGCCCCCACCAGTATAGGAAGACTGGGCTGAGCTAGGGTTAAAGAAAAGCCTATAAAAAGCAAGGATATTAGTCTTTTCACGCAAAAACCACTAGGTATAAAACGAGGGATAAAAGCAAGCTATTTCCCACGGCATCAAGGCGGCGCATCCAAAGCAAAGATTGAGAAACTTTTTTGCTTACTATGGCGCGCACATGAAAAATATCGGAAACCCAAGCACTAAGACCGCTTTTGACAAGGGCAAAAAATAAAAACCACCAGGCAAAACCGCTAAAAAACAGTAAAACCAAGTAAAAAGCAATTAAAAAAACTAAAACCCTAAAGTTAAGCTTGCGTAAAATGCGGATACCCACCTGTTGTTCGCGAATAAAATCTCTATAAGCACCCACTTGATCTATCACTTGCATGCGCGCATAGCTGAGCTGGATGACATTGTAACCCAAAAAAATCATGGTTACAATTATGGTTAAAGGTGGAGCTAATGATTTTAAAAACATATTCTAAACATATCATTTTTTTTTATTGTTTTTAAGTTAAAAAAAAATTACAAAGAATCCGAATTTAAAATGCGTTCATAACTCAGCCATCTCTGCAAGGGAATCTCGTCTTTTTCTATGGCTGCTTGCACTGCACAACCAGGTTCTTCTAAATGCAAGCAGTCGTTAAATTTGCAAGTAAAGATGCCATCGGGGAAAAATCCGGGAAAACTACGAGCCAAATCGATGGCTTCGTAATCCACCAAGCCCAAGGCGCGAATCCCTGGAGTGTCTATTACCACGCCACCTTGGGGCAAATCGAAAAGCGAAGATGAAGTGGTGGTATGCCTGCCTTTGCCATCTTTGGAACGCACTTCGCCGGTCAAAAGCTCTGCGTCGGGGACCAAGATGTTTACCAAGCTGGACTTTCCCACCCCGGATTGCCCCGAAAACACCGAGCTTTTGCCTATCAAAGCTTTTTGCAGTTTATCCATGCCTTGGCCGTTTTCGCAAGAAACGGGGATTAGGCCCTGAACTATTTCAGCGAAATCTAAGATGTGCGCGGGTATTTCATCAACCAAATCCATTTTATTTAACACCATAATCAAGGACAAATTGCTGGTGGCCGCCGCCAATAAAAAGCGATCGGCAAAGCCATAATTAAACTCGGGCTGAGCCACAGAACAAACTATCACCACCTGATCTATATTGGCGGCTTGGGTTAATTGCTGATGGGAACGCCCTCTGGTGCCGGGCCGTTGCAAGGCGCTGGTGCGGGGCAAAACTCGCAACAAATAGTAATCCCCATCTTCGGTGCTTTGCCCCACCACCACCCTATCGCCCACCGCTGGAAACTCGCCCAGCTCTTCAATAGCGGTGGCTCTATAAATAGCCCGAACTTGCTCTTGGGCTTCACCGTCTATGCGCACAATGCAAGTGCGGCGATGCACATTGAGCACCAAACCATGCACTTGCAGTGCTTCGGGCATATTTAATTCCGGGGCTTTGATCTGCTTTAAGCGCGGATCGCGAAATTCCCTAGACCATCTTTCCTTGGCGGGAACATCGTCTAAAACACCTTTTTGCCAATATTCCATGGCATTTACCCGGCGATTGCGCAAATGTCGCCGCTTGGGATTACGACCAGATTGAGAATTTTCTTTATCTTCCATGAAATAGAATTTACATTTTAGTTGTGAAATCGTGGATAAAACTAACCAGACCGGTAAATATGCTCATCGCTTTGCTTTCAGTTTGGCTGTCGGCATGGCTAAATCTTTCGCTGTGGAACGCTCATATTGTGTGGAGTGGAATAGCTTTGGCCCTACTTGTGGCCGCTGGCAATATTCACAACGATATTATTGACTTAAATATTGATAAAATCAATAGACCTGACCGCCCTTTGCCCGCCCAACGCATTTCTACCCAGCAAGCCTACTTCTTTTCCGCTATGCTCACTATCCTTGCTCTAGGCATAGGGATTTTCCAAGATTTACAAGCCGCAAACACCCATGTTTGGTGGACGCTAATTTACGGACTTATTGCCCTGATTTTATGGATTTACAACACCAAGCTTAAGGCCACGGTTTTGTGGGGAAATCTCGTGGTGGCGGCACTATGCGGCGCAGCTTTGCTAATTCCCCAAAACCTCAATCCACAGATATGGCGCTGGGATATTGCCTGGACTTTGGCGCTTTTTGCCTTTTTAATCAATTTATGCCGAGAAATCATCAAAGATTTAGAAGATCAAGAGGGAGACCAGCAGGTGGGAATCAAAACTTTGCCCCTAGCTTATGGGGAAAAACCCGCCAAGATATTAATTCGTTTTCTTATTATAGCCATCGTATTTCTGCTGGTTTTCACCACCTATTTAGAGCTGTGGAACTGGCACTTTTTGCTCTTTGCCATTCCCCTTTGCGTTTTGCCCTTGAAGTCTGCTTGGCCCTTAAAAAACCTTAAAGCGGCGCAAAATTGGATTAAATTAGCCATGTTGGGAGGCATATTGTCTGCAGTGCTTTCCCAGGGCATTTTATAAAGGCGTAGTTTTTTTGTAAATTAGGGCTTCGCTTAGTACGGAGAACAGGAATGTCCGAAGAAATTCACGAAGAATGTGGTATAATTGGTATTTATAATGGTGAGCATTTAACGCGCAATGTTACCATGGGGCTTTATGCTTTACAACATCGCGGGCAAGAAAGTGCAGGTATTGCCATTGCCAATGGAAATAGGGTGCGAGTACGCAAATCCATGGGTTTAGTTTCGCAACTGATCAAAGACCACGACTTGGAAAAACTTTCTGGACACGCCGCTATCGGTCATGTGCGCTATTCTACCACGGGTTCTAGCACCCTAGCTAACGCCCAGCCTATTATGGTTAGTTGTAAATGGGGCTATTTGGCTATTGTGCACAACGGTAATATGACCAATGCCCAAGATTTACGAGCTGAAATGGAAGATAACGGTCATATTTTTTCTTCCACCACCGATGCGGAAATCATATTACATGAAATTGCCCGGGCCAAAGCTGACACCTTAGAAGAAGCTATTAAAATGTCTCTGGCGAAAATTTCCGGAGCTTTTTCTCTGATTTTTTTAACCAAAGACACCATGTATATTGCTAGAGATGGTTTTGGTTTTAGACCTTTGAGCTTGGGTCGTCTCAAAGATAGTTGGATTTTTGCTTCGGAAACCTGTGCTTTTGATTTGCTGGGCGCTAGTTATGTACGCGATGTAAACCCTGGGGAACTGATTGTTATCAACCAAAGAGGGCTGCGCACCACTACTTTTGTGGAAAAACCTCGCAAAGCCCACTGTATTTTTGAATACATTTATTTTTCACGCCCCGATAGTAGGATTTTCGAACATTCCTGTGATAAAATTCGCCGCCGCATGGGTAAACAGCTAGCCAGAGAAAGCCCTGCCGATGCCGATATTGTTATTGCCGTGCCAGATTCTTCTACCACCGCCGCTTTGGGTTTTGCCCAAGAAAGCAATATTCCTTTTGAAATTGGATTGCTGCGCAACCATTATGTGGGTCGCACCTTTATTGACCCCACGCAAAATGTGCGCGAACAGAAAGTACGCTTGAAATTTAACACCATCGAAGGTGTGCTTAAAAACAAGAGAGTATGCGTCATAGAAGATTCCATAGTGCGAGGAACCACGCTGAAACTGCTTTGCCAGATGTTGCGCAATTCCGGTGCCGCCGAGGTGCATATTCGCATTGCATCGCCCCCGGTAAGCCATCCCTGCTTTTATGGCATGGACTTCCCCACTTCGGGGGAACTAGTGGCTACTGCTATGAGCCCCGATGAAATCGCTAAAATGCTCGGAGTAGATAGCTTGGGCTACTTGAGCGTAGAAGGTTTGCGAGCCTGTGCGCCAGGTAAACCTGAGGATTATTGCGCCGCTTGTTTTGATGGCGAATATCCGGATTATATTCCCGCCAGTGCTAAAAACAGTTGTAGCTAAACAGACGGTTGCAGTTAAACAGAAGTTCCGCCTAGAGTGCGGAGATGAGTTTTTGTGCCTGGGCTTCGAGATGGGGCAAATCTCGGCTATTATCCACCGCTTTTAGGCAATTATGGGCGATGGCCGGCAAGTCTTTTTGACTGGCGATTTTGGCTTGGGCATCTGCTAAGGTGCTCCCTCGGGCTAAAACCCTTTCTAAGCGGATATTTTCGGGGGCTTGCAGTTCCCAAACTTGATCCAATTCCACCAATAAGTGCGGCCAAGAATTTAATAGCGCGCCTTCCACAAAAACCGCTTTTTGCGATGTTTCTGCGGCTAAATCAGCGAGTTTGCGTTGAATATGGGTGAACAAAAGCGGGTGTACTAAGCTTTCTAAAAGCTGAAGTTTGCTGGCATCGTTAAAAACTATAGCCCCTAATTCTGCCCTATTTACCCCAGAGGAACTTAAAACTTCTTTTCCAAAATTTTGCGCTAAACTTTGGCGTAGTTCTTGGCTGTTTGCGTATAAAAAATGCACTTCAGCATCGGCATCCACCGTGGGAAAGCCCCTTTTATGCAAATATTGCATCAGGCTACTTTTTCCTGCGCCAATTAGGCCCGCCACGCCGATTTTAAGCGTCTTCGTCATCTTCCAAAACTGGGAGCGGAGGGTCGTTATGGGTGAGTATTAACAGAATTGCACCGCCCACAATGGATAAATCCGCCACATTGAGGATTCCCGTGCGCAATGCACCTATGCCAAAGTTCATAAAATCTATGACATAGCCGTTATTTATAAGGCGATCATAGACATTACTGCCTCCGCCTCCCAAAATGCAACTCAGCCCCACCAGCCAAGGCACGCTTATGTAGGGTCTAGTAATCATATAAATGAAAAAAGCTAACAGAGCAATGGCCGGAAACGCCGATAGGATTATAAAACGCCAGGGTTCGGGCAATGAAGACCCCAAACTCAAAAAAGCACCGCCGTTTTCTGCATAGCGCAAGATAAAGAAGTCTCCCACCACTTGCACCACCCCTTGGTCACGCAAATGTTCTTGAGCTAAATCTTTAGTGAATCTATCCACCGCCACATTGGCTAAGATCACCAAAACTGCCACCACAAAAATCTTAACTTTAGAATTCATAGTTAAAATGTAACTATTTGCGCAGAGCTTATTGCACCTTTACGGCTCAATTATCGCATTTTACTACTCAATTATTGTACTTTCCGCCCCAATAAATCCAACTTTATGCCTTGAATGGCATCGTCTGACTTTTGATAAAATCGCGGGATAATCGCCGTGGGAGCCTCGCCACAGGCATTCCAAAAATCCGCAATTTGTTGCTTGGCATCGCCACCTTCAGCCTTGGAAACCTTGTATCCCCTATCGCTTTCGTACCATTCCACACATTCCGCCGGCACAACTTCACGGGCATCCCAATTATTGGCATTTAAGTAATAATAAGCACCCGTGCTTTGCCCCATTAGGTCAAAAGTCTTGGTAAATTCCCCTTGCCCCAAAGCTTCCATGGCAATAATCTCCCAGCTTCCTTCGGCACCGGTCATGGTTCCGGTAATAAAAGCTTGTTGGGTATTTTCAGGCATTTTAACCCTAAATTCCACCGCAACTGTAGAAGGCAAAGCAGGGCCGTCGGGGTCAGGAGGGAGTGAAATATCAGGCAAATCAGGATTATCACCCGGTGGCACTAAAGCAGGGCAACCTGGGGTTTTGAAACCATCCATGGCAATAGTGGGGCGACCGTTGTTAGACCAAGCCACCTTGTCGTAACCGCGCCAATTATAAGCTTGGGGCTCCCACCAAAACACGCCTAAACCTTGATTATTGGCCACGCCTTGGGTTAATTCTATGACTTTGGCGATATATTCTTGAGCATCTTGGGGATAACTCACCGAAAGACCAATTTCTGAAACCATAATAGGCTTTTTATAGCGCTGCACCAAGTCGTCCATATTGCTGCGTGCTTGTTGGGCAATGGAAGGCCAATCGGAGACCTTATCGGGGTACAAAGACATGGCAATTACATCAAACTCAGCGCCATTAATTAGCAAACCACCGATATTCCATTTAAACAAACCATTGTCAAAACCATTGGCTACATGCACAATGGTCAAAGTTTGGGGAAACACCGCTTTCGCCGCCAAATGCCCACTTTTCACAAATTTAGCGTAATTGGAAAAGTTATCGCCATTCGTTGAAACCCGCCCATCGGGCCAAAGCATACCATCATTAGTTTCATTGCCTATTTGCACCCAGTGGGGAAAAATGCCCTCTGCTTTAATGGCACTCAACACCTGATGGGTATGATCGTAAACCGCCTGTTCTAACTGCGGCACCGAATAATTTTCCCAAGCTTTAGGTTTATATTGCTTGCCGGGATCCGCCCAATTATCGCTATAGTGAAAATCTATCATTAGCCTATAGCCCTTTTGATAAGCGCGTTTGGCCAAAGCCACCACATCGTCTTGACCGCTCCACCCATTGGCGGGATCTACCCACACCCGCAGGCGAATAGAATTGATGCAGTAGTCTGGGAGAATATCTAGCAAGTCTTTTTCCACGCCATCGGCGGTGTAAAACTTGCGCCCCGAAGCTTCCATTTCCGAAAGCCAGCCCACATCGGCACCACGAGCGAAAAACGAGGATGAATTTTGCGCCCATCCCATTAGCGCGAGATTTAAAATTATAAAAATGAACTTACCCATACTAAAAAAATAACTTGAAAAATTTTTAACCCAAAGCATTTAAAAATATGTGTTGACCTAATGTTGACCTTGGGAAATTAGAGGTTCATCGAAATAAGCCCCCCAAAAATATTTATCCAACTATGTTATTAGTAATTATTAGTTTGTACTTTTTAAAGGAAGACTTATGAGAGCAGAAACTACATCTTTTTTGAAAAAAACCACCCTGCTCGATATTATGGCATTCTTTTTTATTTATGCCATTGCAGGTTGGGGGATAGAATTTACCTATCGTTCAGTTGTAGATAGACAAATAATCAACCCTGGTTTTTTTAGCGGTCCATATTTACCCATTTATGGATTTTCCGCCTTAATTATAGTTACCATCTATCATATTATGGACTTTAACATAATATACACCGTGATTTTAGGAACCCTTATGATTACCCTGTTAGAATATATAACAGGAAGCATAGCACAAAGTTATATGGGCATGCAGCTTTGGGATTATACCGACCAAAAATATCACATTAACGGTTTGATTTCTCTGCGCTATACCATTTATTGGGCGGCATTACTGTTAATATTCTTGAAATATATGCACCCAGCTATCGTAAACTTAGTGGCGGGAATCACCCATCAACAAAAAGTAACATTTTGCATGCTAATTTTAGGGCTCATTATTTTAGAATCCCTAAGCGCAACATCTTTTTACAGCAACCTCAAAAGCATTAGTTTAGCGGTACAAACAACCTCAAAATCTTACATACAAAACTAGCTGCTGCTATGCCCCAAGCCATTCCCTTAGCGGCTTAGTCCACGGTCATCGAGTGGTTTCTTACACACGGTCCCCCGAGTGATTTCTTACACACGGTCATCGAGTGATTTTTCTACAAAACGAAATATTTAATGACTGAAAAATAATATCGAGATGACGAAAATTCAGTGGCAAGTTATGATTTCTGGGCGTGCCCTTGCAAGCAAGGTCGGGCTATCCGCTTGTATCTTTGCGTTAGCGCTACAAAGCAGTTGTCGAAAGCAAAGGATATCGCTACTATCCCTCACGCAGGTGCAACACTTAACTCTTTGGCTTTGAGCTTTTAGCATAAGGATTCTTAATTGCATCTGAAAAGTCATAATTATTTCTCAATGAGTTTTTTGAGGAAAAACTGTCTAAAGGCCAAATCAACTCATATTTTTCAATCGTGGAGTGGATGTCTAATCTTTGGAGAATTTGGGTTTTAATATTGAGATATTCAAAGCAAGCAGCAAGTTTTTTGCAAAATCTATCATCTTGTGATATTACTAAACCTGTAAATGAAGCATGGGTAGCATGTTGGACATCGCGTGAAGATGCGGTATATTTATTTTCTTTATCAAGTTTTTTATCTGACCAATAACCAATAATATTTAGCCAATACATTAGGATGCTAATTTTATTTTGCAGAGTGTAATTAGGGTCGAAAGAAAGCCCAATAAATTGCTCTAGGGTCATATTAGGGTCAGTTTTTTGTACATCGTTTTTTACCAACTCCCAAATATTTTTAATCACATTAGGTTGCGTGATTTTACTAAGCTCAGACTTTTTCATGGATAAAACATTCCAAATTTCATCAGAGACCTTGCTATCGGTATTTGAGAAAAAAGAATGTTTTTGTAGTTCAGAAATGAAGTCATCAAAAATTTGCTTAGCTTCAGTATTTAAAGTATGAGTTAGGTTGTTCTTAATTTCTTCAACGATTTCAATATGCGTTTTACTTTTTTGTCCACCAAAAGACTTATGAGCAAATTGCTGCATAAGAGCTACACTTGAATCGATAATTGGATCATTGCTTGGTTTTTTAATAAAAGCAGTTAAATTAGATTCGTTTATGACAGCAATGCCAGCGTTTTCTGTGCCGATATGTTGTTCTAGGTAGTATATCTCATTTTTTAAAATGTATTGGTAAATGAGCTCTTGTTTTTCCAGGATTTCTATTTGGCTTATTTCATCGAAGTGAGTGTAAGAAAGGCACAACTTTATGCCTAAATCGTCAATCAATTTTTGCAATACTGGCAATTCTCCAAACGCTAAGCGCGAAAGGATATTTTGGTCGGGGTAGGCACGCGGCTTTTTCAAGTCTATATCAGTTAATGGAGCTTGCAAGGGCTTAAAGGGTTCTTCTGTGGTCATGGCAAATTTAAGGTGTTTAAATGTTTAACAACATGAGAAAAGTGTGCTTGACGGAATTTATTAAGCAGTTCTGGGTTTGATTCAAGAACTCTAAAGATTTTGTCTCTATATTTATTGTCAATTTTAGAACCAATTATTGCTAGAATTCCTTTGTTGTTGAAATGTTTTAGACCAGAGGAATAATTTTCACTAGAAATTATTTCATTGAAAAGGTTGATCCTTTCTTCCACAAGGCTTTCAATGTTAATTGAATTATAGGCATTCTCAAAAGCAATATTTAGTTCTTCTTTTGTATTAGTTTTAGTGATTAAGCTACCTTTTAATCTATTGTTGATTATTTGTGTAGCATAGTCAACAGCTTGTTTCTCCTTGAATTTGTCAATCATGCGAAATAACTCATTTTTTGCTTCTGTAACAGAATTTTCATCAGCAAAAAGTTCCTCTTTTGCTACTTCAAGTAACATTTCATCACACAAGAGGTTCTCAACTTCTTGCACTTCAATACAGAAAACATCGCTTTTTTCCCAGCTGTCTATTTCTTCATTAGAATGATAATCACCATCAATAATCCCTATTGCAGTATTATTGAAAATCTCATTAGCGTTATTAAAAGCCCTAGTATAATCAATCACTTGTTGATGACCGCCAACTGGCTTAATTGTACATTCAGGAAAGAGAAGAGAGTAAAGTCGATAATCTAGGCTAGATTTACTCCCCTCGCAAAAAAGGATGGCTTTTCTGCTTCCCAAAACCTCCATCAATAGAGCTTCTGGTAAATCTTCTCTTATGGGAAGTGGTTTAACTGCCCAAAAATCTGGTGGAGTAAATTTCTTATTCCAAAATTTTTCTGCTTGGTGTCTTGAAGATGCGAAGTCAAGATTATGAGTTAGATAAATAAATTTGCAGTTAGGCTTTTTTCGTTCAAGTAAGTCCCATAGTTTACTTACAATGCCGACATGAAGATGGTTTTCGGGCTCATCCACAATAATATAAGAATCATTTTTGGCTAATATCACATTTGCTACATAATAAAACATCGCTTTTTCACCATCGCTAAGCTCCATAAAGTCATATTCTGGTTCTGAGTCTTTGTATTTTATTTTGACAAAAGGTCTTCTATATATCATTTTGCGATGGGGGATTAATTCATTCCAAATATCAATTACTTCAAATAATGGAGAACTTTGTTTATCTCTTTGCCCATCATTGTTAAAAGACTCGTCGGCAATTTTAAAATGCTCAGAAATTAGTGCTAAAACTAAGTTGTGTAAATCGCCTGAATAATCATAGCGTTCATTAGTGTTATTGCCTAATTTATCGCTAGATTGATATTTATGGACAGAAGATAGCTGCTGATCACCTATAGGTATGCTTTCTATATCACCAACCCAGAACACTTTTTGAGCGGAAATAATTGTCATGGAACTCGAAAATACATCTCTCAGACTACGAGAAAAGGTGCTTTTGCCAGAGCCATTAGCACCAATGAGAACTGCACTATGTTTAATGGTGGCAAAAGGCCTAAATGTTTCAAGCAACTTGATTTTATCAATTATTTCATCTAATAAATAGGTGGGGGCATTTAAATAATTAACAATGGATTCTAGAAAATGTGGCTTGTCATTGATGTCTATGCTGTAATAAAAGTTTAACATATCATTTTGGTACTGATCTGGGATATTCATTATAAATGCAGTACCATAATCAACACTAATTTTTTCTAAAATTAGATCTAAATATTGAGTGGTATATTTATAGACATTCTCATCATTAAAACTAGCCAAAAAATGTGTAATTATGTCTATTTTATATTGTCTTTTATGCTGATTGTTTTCGTGATTATTAAACAAGTTGTACCAATAACTCTCATCATTGCCAAATTGATCAATTAAATTTTCGGTGAAAAAGTTTTTATTAAGTTTTGTAATCTCTGAAATAAACCCAGAGACTTTTTGCGGTTTTTTAATGGTGTTATTTAAAATTCTTCTTATTTGTTCAGCTTTGTACTTTTTTTCTTCCATTATAAACTCCAACTAAGTAAAAAGTAATTTAAATAGAAATATCTAATCTTCTTTAATTAGCACTGGTTTTCTGCTCTTGAAAGAGTGCAACTAGAGAAGTTTTGGGGATTTCACCTAGCTTAACTGCTTTCATTATTTTCCTCACTAGTATTTAGTCTATATGCGACTCGTTGCAACGATTTTAACGCTTTATCTATCCTCTGATTTAAATAGTACAAGCGAAACACGCTAGCCGGAAATGGTTTAGGAGTATTATTATACATATTTGAACTAGCTTTTTTTAATCGTTCTAAAAACGGCTTCTCATCCAAAAGCCATGTATAATGCTCAGCCATATCGTACCTGCTTACAAGTGCACCCCTAATAAGTTCGCTAATCTTATCTTTTAAGTTGCAATATATATTTACAAACTCATCAGCATCCACTTCTGCCAAAATCGTAATAGAGTTTGATATATTAACCTTAGTCATAGCTTCTGCAGCTTCATCAGGGTCATTTTCTAGTAATTGCAGGAACCTTGTGCTCCAATTTTCTTTAAGTAAACCCTTTGCTTGCTTGATAGCAGAATCAAAGTGCTTGCGGAATTCGATAAATTGCTCTATAAAATATTTCTTTCCAGAACCCCAACCACCTTTGATAAGCACGGCAAATCCAGGTTCTTTGATGTTTAGATATTGTTTTAAATACTCTTCAATGTGTTTGTTAGCCCCTACCATTTTTATGCCCTTTGGTTTTAATTATAACTACCCGCAATAAAAACAAATTGGAAAAACATTCAAATAAACTTAATTAAGACCTTTGTTTTTTCTAACCCCATAAAAAACAAAACCTGCCAAAGAAAGCTTGTAAAAATACAGAGGCCGGCAGGTGTACTACTTATAATATACATACTATATTATTTATTGCAAGAATTAAACAATATAACTAAAGCCCCCCACCCACGCCTTTGAACTTTTCCACAAAGTCGCTTACCAGTTGTAGAACTTTCTGCTTTTTGGTCAAGTATTGGGGGTTCAAAGGGCTCATTTTGGGTAAAATGCTGTTTAGTTCGGTGCCATTTTCGCTGGCGTACTCTCGTTTTAAGGAAACGCTAATATAGCGTTTGGCAGCTTCTTCGTTTAAGTTTTCCGTAGCGATAAGCTCCTTGACTGCGACTTTTTGACGGGCTTGAGCGTACTCAAAAAACGCTTCTATGACACTGGCTTTATCGCCAATTTGGTCTAAATCAGTTGCATTGATAAAATCAACAATCAAACCCTCTTTAGCCCGGCTGCCCACATTGGCGCGAATGATACGGCGAATTTCTTCGATGAGCGCCTCTTTGCTTTTCGCACTTTTATTATTTTCAAAAATCAGCTGCAAAATGTAATCCAAGTTGATTTCCTGGGATTTCAGCAAATCCACCTCAAACACCACATCGTCCCAATCAATGGTGGATGCCTCCGCCTCCTTAGCCAAGCGATCTTTGCGCAACCACTCCCGAATATCGTTATAAGAAGAGCGGTAATCTTGCACGGTGCGCTCGGGCAAAGGCTCGATTTTCTGCAACAAAGCCATGGTTTCATCGGCAATAAAATGATTAACCTGAAAAACTTGCACCGCTGCGGGGTCGCTTTTGTCCACCTTTTGCAAAGCTTTTAAATGGGTAAACTCATCATAATTCTGCAAGACATTTTCTAGACGCAAAAATTCGCCAAATAACTTGGTAAAATCCCTTTTATCCTTTTCCGTTTCAATGGGAATATGACTGGGAAAGCTACCCTGCAACTCATTGACAACCTCAATGTAGCCACGCCTTGTCGCCCCAGTGAGCACATCAGTAAAGCCCTCTAAATACTCTTTAAAGCTTTTTTCGAGTACCACATTTTTGGTATTACTATCCCCAAATAGCGTGATAGCATCTATGGTATGCTGTTCTAAATTGCGGAAAGTGATGATATTCCCAAAAGTTTTGGTGGCATCGTAAATGCGATTAGTGCGGGAAAAAGCTTGCATTAGGCCGTGATAGCGCAGGTTTTTATCTACAAACAAGGTGTTTAATTTGGGGGCATCAAAACCCGTCAAAAACATACCCACCACAATTAGCAAATCAATGTTTTGTTTGCACACTTGCTCCGATAAATTGTGGTAGTAAGCTTGAAATCCCTTGCCATCCACGCTAAAATTGCCTTTAAACATGGCGTTGCATTCGCGAATAGCTTTGTTCAAAAACTCTTTGGCAGTGCTATTCAAAGCCGAAGGCTCAAAACTTTCATCGCTAATTTCTCCAATGGAATTTTGCGCCTCGTTGGGCGCAAAAGAAAATATCGTGGCGATTTTTAAAGGCTTTTCACTATCTTTTTGCAAATCGTTAAGGGTTTCGTAATACAACCTGGCGGCATCTACGCTACTCACTGCAAACATAGCGTTAAAACCAGCACCACTCCCCTGATTGCGATGGGTTTTGATGCGGTAATTTTGCAAAATATATTGAGAAATCTCCGTAATTCGTGCCGGGTGCAAAAAAGCCTTTTTGTTTTCGGCAGCACTGAGCTTTTTTTCGTCAACTTCGCTTTCTATGCTCTTAAATTGAGGACGCACATCGTTGTAATCCACCTTAAACTTCAGCACCTTATCATCATTAATAGCATCAGTTATCACATAGGAATGCAATTCGGCGCCAAAAACGCTGGCGGTGGTTTCCGTGCCCAGGGCATTTTCAGGGAAAATAGGCGTACCGGTAAAGCCAAATTGATAATATCTTTTGAATTTTTTGTGCAAATTCTTTTGCGCTTCCCCAAATTGCGAACGATGGGCTTCGTCGAAAATAAACACCACTTGTTGTTGATAAACGGGTAAATCCCGCTCGGTTTTCATCAAATTGTTCAACTTTTGAATAGTGGTAACGATAATCTTATTATCATCGGCTTCTAAATTGCGCTTTAGACCCGCAGTGCTTACCGAACCATTGACGCTATCTTCCGCAAAACGCTGATATTCTTTCATGGTCTGAAAGTCCAGATCTTTGCGATCCACCACAAAAAACACCTTGTCGATAAAATCCAGCTCCGTGGCCAAGCGCGCAGTTTTGAAGCTAGTTAGGGTTTTTCCCGAACCAGTGGTATGCCAGATATAGCCTCCACCTTCGGGTTTAGACCAGTTTTTGGCGGTAAAAGAACTCTTAATTTTCCACAAAATCCTTTCGGTGGCGGCGATTTGATACGGTCGCATAATCAGTAAATTATTTCTAGCATCAAAAACGGAATAAGTGAGCAAAACATTGAGCAGGGTGTGTTTTTGGAAGAATGTTAAGGTAAAATCCTTTAAATCCTCAATCTTGGTATTGTCTGCCTTAGCCCAATTCATGGTAAAATCATAGCTGTTTTTATCGCGCTTGACTGTATTGGCAAAATATCGACTATCCCTGCCATTAGAAATCACAAAAATCTGCAGGTATTTGTAAAGGGAATTTTCGGCATTAAAGCTTTCTTTGGAGTAGCGATGCACTTGATTAAAAGCCTCGCTCAACGCCACCCCGCGTTTTTTGAGTTCCACCTGCACCAAAGGCAAGCCATTGACTAGAATAGTAACATCATAGCGATTTAGATGAGTGCCTTTTTGCTCAAATTGGGAAATCACCTGCACCTTATTGCGAGCAATGAGCTTTTTATCCACTAAGTAAATATTTTGGATATGCCCATCGTCAAAAACAAAATCGTAAACATGATTATCATGGATTTTGCGGGTTCTCTCCACAATGCCTTCACCAGGTTTATCTAAATATTCTGTCACAAAACGCTGCCACTCGCCCTCTGCAAACTCCACCTGATTCAAAATTTGCAGTTGCTTGCGTACATTGGCCAACATCGCCGCCGGAGTGGTCAAATCGCGACAATACTCATAACCTTTATGGACCAAATCCTGAATTAACTCCCGCTCTAACTCCGCTTCTGATTGATGGTCTGGGGAGGATTCATAAAGCGTATGGTGCTTGATGTATTTATCGAGAACGATGAAGTTATTGGTTTCAGCGATGGGTTTGTACATGATTTTAAGGGTTAATGATTAGTTATTAATGGTTAATGGTGAAAAGTGAAGGGTTAATGGTTAAAGTTGGATTTGGCTGTTTTTATACTTGCAGTAATTAACTTTAGCAATTTTTCAATAGCGGCGCTATTTCCTGACTTTGACATGAGTTTTTGCCTCATCTTTGTAAGTCGTTGATTTATATAGGGTTTTAAAATTGTTTTTCCATTTTTGGGTGTCCCAGCGCTTAATTTGGGTGTCCCAGTGTCAAAAAAGGCACCCTAAGGTGCCTTTATATGAAACGATTTATGCCTGATTGGCAATGATTTGCTGCACTTCGGCAGGGGTGATTCCCACCATATCTGCGATTTCAGTCGCTGAAAACTGTCGCTGCATCAAGCGGAGGACTACTTCAGCTTTACCCTCAGCTTTGCCCTCAGCTTTGCCCTCAGCTTTGATAAAGTCTTTTCGCGCTTCGATAAAATCTTTTCGCGCTTCGGTATCACGCCAAAACTTCTCTTTAGCCTCAATTAATGCTATAAACTGATGGTTTTCGTTAATTTTCAGGTAATCTTGATAAATTTGACCCAAGGCAGGATCTTCAAATACAATTTCATTTGCCATTTCATCCTCCATTCGATCGGCGTTATGTAATAAATATATCAATTTTTCGAAAGCTGTGCTATTTTTCTTTATAACAGGCACTTTAGGCATCTCTATATAAACTATCTGAAAATCTTTGATTTCATATTCTTTATGTTTATCAAATGAGGGGATAAGGCTATTTATATAATCGGGAAATTCTTTGAAAATCACAAAATTTAAAAAGCTAACCCCATAAGTAGGCTTAATTTGTTCGTATTTATCACCTTTTTTCAACTGCTCACCATGTATTCTCGATAGATATATATAGCTGCGACTGATATAATTACTAGAATCTTCTCTCTGCATCTCTATGTTAACGAGATTATCATTGCTAGTTTTAGCTTTGATGTCAAAAACTACCGACTTAACCTGCACCGCTTCCCCGTAATCTATGGGGTTCATAATGGTAACATTTTCAGTAAGCGGCAACCCAATTTCAGCAAAAACCGTATTGAGCAAGTAAAGCAGGTTGTTTTTGGTTTCTTCTCTACCAAATACTATGTGGAATACGCAGTCGTTGGTAAGAGGGTATTTTTTTGTAGTCATGTAAAACCTCCAGTGTTTAAATCACTGACTACTATATAAGACGACGGTTCTTACCATTTAAACACAAATATTTTCAAAAAATGAAACTATTTTTTAAAAATTAAATTTTCACCCCTCAATATTATGTTGTTCTGGGTCGTTAAGCCATTATATATGACCAAATGAGCAAAATCCTCATTCCTGGGGAAAACTCAGTAATTTATCCCGGTAATATTCGTATTGCTTGGTGCGCATATCGATTTCTGCGGGCAATCCTGCGGAAATATCATTGACTAAGGTATCAAATTTATCCAAAATCGCCACAATGCGCTCTTGCTCGGCTAAAGGGGGGATGGGGATTTTGATAGGGTGTATATTATTTCTGTTTAATGTAGGCACCCCAGCTCCCGTTCCATAAGAAGGTAAATTTAATGTTTGTAATAAATAATAAATATATCGTGGAATCACACTGTTAAATTCTTTAACAAACAATGCTGTATTATGTATCCAACATTTTTGGTTATACATTGAAATCTTCCCAACACTTCCACTTCTTCCTACTGTAATAACGGGACACTCTGTTGTGTATTGGTTGTGATAACCTATAATGCCATTTGAACCAGTTACTGGATACCCTCCTTCTATCATTTTCGTTTTGGGTAAATCATATCCTCTTTGAAAAAACGCCACCTCCCCCAGGGTTTTCCACTCCGCTTTGCAGCCATTACTCATTAACCCTTTATCATTAACCATTAACAATTGTTCTCTGTAGTACTCATATTGCTTTTGCCTGGCGGTTAGCTCTGCGGTTAGCTCTGCGGTTAGCTCAGTGAACTTATCTAACACTTCAACAATTTTTTCTTGGACCGAAAGAGGAGGAATGGGGATTTTAAGCCTTTCGATAGCTGATTTTGAAAGTCTAGGAATACTAGCTCTGCGAACTTGTCCTTTTATTTTAAATTGCTGAGTTAACAAATAATAGTATGCAAATTTATTATAAATATAATCTGGAGTTTCTAGGAAGTAAACATCGTCTGCAGCCCAAAAATCAAAGCTGCTATAGCCAATTTCACCTGCTGCACCAGCACAAATCACAAAAGTAGTATTGGCTTTTACATTATGCTCATGATAAAAACCTAAAGGTGTCATGGAATTTTGATATACAGCAAATTCCCCAGTCTCTTCAAGTTGCTTTCTAACAAGCCTTTTTCCTCTATTTAGTTTTATCACCTCCCCCAAGGTTTTCCACTCAACTTTTGCGTTTTTTAACAATTCTGTAATCATATTTTCACCATTAACCATTAACCATTAACCTTTAACCACTAAAACCTAACACCTATCCTTACCGTATATTTGCGAAAATCTATCCAATTCATCAATCCAGTTTTGCATATACATTGGCGTTTGTTCTTTTGCTCTTAGCTCTGCCAAGTCAAAGAAGGCTGAAACTAGTCGATTTAGCCTAAACATTTCATCTTCTGTAAGATAATTTTTGGCAATTTTAGCTTCATTTAGCGTGGGCATCGCTCCTTTAAAAGTCGTAAGCCCCATAAATTCTTTAGTGCTGTCTGCTCGAATGTGAATAACTTCGGGAGCCGTTAATTCATTGGTGGCGTAGTGTAGTTTATTTTGCACAATCTTGAAAAACTGTATTGTCGCTTGGCTTTTGGGGTCATAATCTACACTTGTAGCATATAAATCCAA
>JAAZFC010000091.1 GCA_012511955.1 Fibrobacter sp.
AGATCTGGATTTGGCTATGGCGGTGGTGTCGCTTGGTACTTCACTACCTTTGGTTACACCGTTGTCTTTGTTGCAAGCAACAATTAACACCATAGCCAAGGCTAAGGTGAGGATTACTAGGAGTTTGTTTTTCCCGTTTTTTATGTCAGTTTGCATAATTTGCCTACTTTTAAATTAAAGTAATTTGCTTTTCCTCAGAAAAACTTTCCAAATCCATCCCTCATATCCCACAAAATAAATGCTATTGATAAAATAAGTATTTATTAGATGATTTGGTGGATTAAGTTGAAATCGCTACCAGCTTTTGGGGCAGTAGGAAGTTGTAAGTTGCGACCAGATTTTTACAATAAAACTGCATCAAGATTCGCATAAATGAAGTAAGTTACCTCCCCTCGATACTTTTTTGCAAAAGCAAAAAACACTCGGGGACCTCTCTGACCTCGTCTAAAATGATTTTCACAAACTCGCAACAGCTAGTTTATAGAGAAGTCGGAAGCAAAGCGTGCCACATTAATTAACCATTTATCATTAATCATTCACCATTATTTAGGCGCATCTTTTCGCCGCTTCAAAAGCATAATCAAAATTAAGCTTCCTAGTGCAAAATACGCCAATATTGCCTCCACGGCATCGCCGATTTTTGAATACAGCGTAGTGGTGGGGCGTAGTTGCAAATGGTGTTCAATGGCTTTGACTTCATATAGCTTAGTATTTTTGAAATTCTGCCCTAAATGATTGTAAAACACCGATATTCCACTATTGGCGCAACGAGCCACTGGCATTCCATTTTCGATGGAGCGATAACGCACCAAATTCGCATGCTGACCTGGGGCTGTAGTGCGGCCAAACCAGCCATCGTTGGTGATATTGATAATCATTCGCGTCCCTGTGCGCACCAGTTCTCGCACCATATCGGGGTAAATAACTTCGTAACATACACTGGGAGTCCAGGCAAATTTGCTTAGCAAGGGTAATTCTGTGCCTGGGCTAAAATCTCCTTCCCCTAAATCCACATAATTTATGGCGGGAATCAACCCATCAAAAGGTAAACGCTCGCTAAATGGCACCAATCGCTGCTTGCGATATTCCACTAATTTATGCTGGGGCGAAAAATAAAACGCTGAATTGTAATAATGCACTCCTCGGGGAGGTGGACCATTGCGATCATAGTTCAATGCCCCCACCAACACATCCACATTGCGTTGGCGAGCGTATCTTTTAAAACGAAATTCTTCTTTGGGGTGCAAAGTGATAAAATCGGGTATGGCGGTTTCGGGCAATACCACCAAATCTATGGAATCTGTGTTTAAAGTGTCCAATATCGCCCAGGTTTTGGCCATCACCGAGTCAAAATAATTTTTTGTCCATTTATTGGTTTGGGAAATCGAAGGCTGTACCATGCTAATTTTCATGGTTTCTGTGGAAATTTCTGCTTCCCGGTCAATACGCCAAGTCCCATGGGCATAAAGTCCCAACAGCAAAAGTACCGGGCTTAGTAAAAACCAGGGCTTCTTTTTCTGAATGGCATAAACCACCGCCAAATTGCTGAATAAAATTAATACCGTATATCCATAGACCCCAAGCAGCGATAAAGTTTGCACCAAGTTTATGTGATTGCCTAAAACATAGCCCAAATGTCCCCAGGGAAAGCTCACCTGCCCCCAGCTGCGCAAAACCTCTATGCCTGCCCATAAAAAAGGGAAAAGCACCAAAGCTGGGATTTTTTTAAAGCGCCGCTGGCGTAATTGCAAATAAAACCACGCTCCCACCACATAAAAAAAGGAAAAATAGGCCATCAACAAAAATACGCCAGCAATAATTATCAGCGGTGGCCCCACCTTAGCCACATTAATTATCCAAAAATACATGACCCAATGGAAAATAATGGCACTCCAAAAAGTGGCGAAAAGTGCATGATCTTTGCTGCTACGATGGAGCATAATTATCCACGGTACCAAAAACACCAAGGCTCCAGGGCCCAAAACCATGGGGGGATAAGTAAAGGCAAAGAGTACCCAAGCAATAGTTGCAGAGAGCAATGCTAGCCAAGCTTCACGCTCTTGAACCATCCGGAAGTTCCAGCGGGCAAAAACCACCAATCCCCATATCGCCAAAGGCACAAACCATAAAATCAGTGATACCACGCTCAAATAAGCGGCGTGAATTTGGTAATGCAAAAGCATAAAAATAAATTGGGGAATAATAAGGCTCAATAAAAAAGGCTTATACCAGCTTTTCCAGGGTTTTTGAGCTCGCAAAAAAGGCATCCACGCCAATAAGTACAAAAATTCTGGGGCAAAAAAATCCAAGCGAATTTCAGGAGTTCTAAACTGAAATAAAACAAAAATTAAGCTTTGTAAAGCTATGGAAATCTTAAGCGGATGCTTTTTAAACATTGAGCGCCCCTTTACTTTGGGGGTGGAAAATCAGCACAAACTCGCCTTTGGGAGGGCGCTGAGCGAAATGTGCTAAAATCTCGGTGGGAGTCCCGTGCAAATGCTCTTCAAATTTCTTGGTTAGTTCCCGCATAAGCGCCAGGGGAATTTCTCCAAAAACCTGCTGAATTTCCGCCACAAATTTGTGCACATTGTGGGGAGAAGCATAAAAAATGATAGTTTCTTCGGCTTTTTCTTTTAATCTTTCCAAAAGTCGCAACCTTTGGGCGCTTTTTTTAGGTGAAAAGTTTTCAAACCTAAAGCGATCCGTGGGCATAGCACTGCACACCAAAGCGCTAATCATAGCCGAAGGCCCAGGCACAGGTCTAATGGGAATTTCCGCAGCCACACAAGCCCGCACCAAATTAAAAGCAGGATCCGCAATGCCCGGCGTTCCCGCATCGGAAATCAAAGCAATATCGCCCTGATTTTGCAAATATTCAAGGTATTTGGGAGTTACCTTTTTCTCGTTAAAATCGTGGTAGCTTTCCATGGGAGTAGAAATCTCGTAATGATTGAGCAAACGCCGAGAATGTCGCGTATCTTCTGCCAAAATAAGCGGAACTTCTTTTAAAACACGCACCGCTCTATAGGTTATATCTTCGAGATTGCCAATGGGCGTACTAACTATGTATAAAGTATGGGCCATATAAGAATTATAGCTAATACGCTCTCTTACAAGCATATTCTGTAAAATTTTTGCTTAAAGTTTGAAGATTTCCTTTATTTGCTGGCGTTTTTGCGGTATTAACACCCAAATAGGAGCTATAAATGCAGGAAGAACATGGCTCAGGGCAAAACTGCGAGTGGCTTTAAAAAATAAGGGAAAGATCATCACGCCACTGGCTAAAGCCACCAAAGATGAAATAGTGGCTCCCCATGCCCCCCAACGAGGAATCAAACAAAAGTTTAAGCTAAGGTTTAAAATCACGGTGAAAATTTGGAAAAGCATATTGTAGCGGGTCAGTTTTTCTTGTACCAACCACCTATCCATGCCCACCCGCACAAAATAAGCCAAAGTTATCCAGGCTTGCATCTGCAAAAGCGGTGCAGTGGCGCTAAAATCCGCTCCCAAAAGCAAGGGAACCAGCCAAGATGCGCTTAAAGAAAGGGGCAAAGCGATTATCCACCCTCCCAAAGCGAGAAAATTGAGCAAAGCTTTGAGTTTTTCCACATAAACTGGGGGATTTTTAAGACTTAAACGCGCCAAAGCCGGAAAAGTGGCATTTACTATTACTAGGGGAATAAAAGCCCACAGTTGGGCAAAGCGCGCCGCGGCAGCGTAGTTTCCAGTTTGCCAGGGGCTAGAAAGCAGGTTGAGTAAAAGCACATCGAGACGCATAGCCGCAAGGTAAAACACCGTGGAAATCATAATTGGCCAAGCTTGCCCCCACAGTTCTACAGCCATGCTTAGGTCAAAGCGCCAATTTTTCAGCCTTAAACCATGATATTGATTTATCACTAATAAACCCACCGCCGCCACTATATGCTCAGCCACAAAAGCCATGAGAAAAAAGTACCAACTTTGCTGGGTTAGCAAGCCCCAAACAAACAAAAACACCACAGTTAATAAACCTATTAAGCGCATTAACACCG
>JAAZFC010000092.1 GCA_012511955.1 Fibrobacter sp.
TATGCAAAGGCTCCAAATTCGGGTCCATAATAGTCCAATCTATGCCGGTTCTATAAAAAGACCAGTCTCCCTGGGTGGCGCTAACGCCTTTTTCCCCCAAATCTCCAAATAGTTGATAACGCCACCATTGCATGGAAGGGCGGGTGTAAAGGGCTAGTTTAGAGCTTTCTTCGGTAACGCTTTCCCACTGGCGCAAATAGCTGCGACTAAAGACGGTGTGCTTAAAAAATGCTTTTCCCACGCGGTAAAACTGGGCGCGCCATCCGCTGCGCACGGAGGAATGCTCCAGGGCTTGACTTCTGCGTTGTTCAAAATCAGCTTCTGAGCCAGATAAACCGCGCATGGATAGCCAAAATTCCCCTTCGGCGCTGATGCTATCTAAAAGATGATGGCGGTTGATGTGCAAAGCTTTGAGCCACACTAATTCCCCATCATATTCGGTGGCGGGGGCGGTCAGAAGTTCCCGCAATTCGGCGGCGCGTTGCTGGGGTGTGCGCCACAAATCGGTGAAAATATGGGTGATTTGGATGGAACGACTTTCCTTAAATTCCGCCACAGCTTGGTAAATGGGCGGCGCAAATAAAGAGAGCAAAAATAGCACCACCAATAGCACCATGGCTTTGCGACTTAGCGTGGTGCGCAGTTGCGGAGCTTTATCGGAATGGCGTTTGGGAGTGATTTTTGTCATAATTTTTAAAATTGGAAATACAAGAAGGGGTTAAATGCTTGGGTAAACATAGCCACCATGGAAAGCGCCAACAAACTCAGCGCAAAAACCATGCGGGGGAGGGTTACTTTTTGGGCGATAATATGGGCTTGCCAGGGTAATTGGGAAATAATTGCGGCTAATATTATGGAAAAAACTAAGTAGGGGTTAAAAACCACTGCGGGTAGCATTTCTGCAGTAACTTGAGAGCTGCCTTGGCCCACTAAGGTTCGCCAATAATCCCATGCGTGTCCGAGATTTTGCGCCCGGAACAGCACCCAGGCAAACATCACGGTAATTTGAGTCAAAATCATCCGAAATACTAGGGGAAAGCGTTGATAAATAGGCTGGCGATCCCGGGCGCGTTCCCAAATCAAGAAAAAGGCGTGAAACAAGCCCCAAGCCACAAATGTCGTGTTAGCGCCGTGCCACAATCCGCTTAAAAACATCACTATAAACAGGTTGAAATACAGGCGTTTTTTGGTTTTAACCCGATTTCCCCCTAAACTGATGTATAAATAGTCCGTAAACCAAGTGGTGAGAGAAATATGCCAGCGCTTCCAAAAATCGCTCATACTTTGGGCTCTATAGGGAGAATTAAAGTTGCGAATAAACTCAAACCCCAACATGCGTCCCAGCCCCACGGCCATATCTGAATAAGCGCAAAAGTCAAAGTAAATCTGCAAAGTGTAAGCAAAAATTCCCCACCAGGCCACGCCGGTACTCATGCCTTGGGCACTAAAAACCGCATCGGCCACTTGTCCGGCAGGATTAGCCAGCAGAATCTTTTTTGCCATACCCAAACTGAAAATCATAACTCCCGAACTGAAGCGCAGCAGGGTGTGTTTGCGATGCTCCAATTGCTTGGCCACGGTGTTATAACGAATTATGGGCCCTGCAATGAGTTGGGGAAACAGTGCCACAAAGCAAGAAAAAGTCCGCAAATCTCGCACCGGAGGAGCATCGCCGCGCCATACATCAATGGTGTAGCTCATGGTTTGGAAGGTGTAAAAAGAGATTCCAATGGGTAAAGTTACAGACATGATGGCAAAATAATCTGGTCCTAAGCCTAGCAAAGCGAGGATTTTATTGACTCCTCCCATAAAAAACATGTAATATTTGAAAAAGCCCAACATTCCCAGGTTTCCCACCATGGAAACGGTCAAAGCGGCATTGCGTTTAAACTTAGAAGCCCCGGGAGCGCTGATTAAGCGACCGCAAATAAAGTCCATGATGGTGGAAATCCACATGAGCACCACAAACCACGGTTCGAACCACCCGTAAAAAACATAGCTCGCCAGGGTGATAAACTGATTTTGCCAGGCGATTCCCACACCGCGCCAGTGCATCACATAATATATCAGCAAAAATAGCGGTAAAAAGTAAAAAAGAAATGTGTGGGATGAAAAAACCATGGAGTTTTTACTTAGCGCTATTGGTTTCTACGGCGTACCAACGAGGGCTATCATCGTCAAAATACTCGTCTTCCACGGCATCTTTCCACACGCATTCCACGGAGTCGATAAGCTTTAAAATATGCGTATCGCCGGCGCGAAAAGCCGCCAAATTACCCTTAGCCACCGGCGCCATTTTATCTTTAATGGCGGTGCGCGCCTGAGCGGGATTGTACTGCCCCACCAAAATCTCGGACTCGGCGTATTTGCCCTCTATGA
>JAAZFC010000093.1 GCA_012511955.1 Fibrobacter sp.
ACACACACACACACACACACACACACACACACACCGCTGGCAGTTACGACGGTTTTGATATAGATAAAGGCGGGGTCGCATGGTGTCAAAAACACTATGCACCTTACTCACATTTTCGCTTTCAATATGTGGATATTTTTAACAAATACTATAATCCCAAAGGGAAAATTAAATCCACAGAGTTTCGCTTTCCATATCCCGACAATTCCTTTGATTTTGCTTTTGCCACTTCGGTTTTTACCCACATGCTCCCCGACGAAATCGCCAACTATTTGCAGGAAATCCAACGGGTACTCAAAGTGGGAGGCACCGCCTTAGTTACCGCTTTTATTTGGAATGATGAAGCTGCAGAGCTTGTAGCAGCGGGTAAATCCACCATTGCTTTTGCCACTCACGGCGATTTGATAGTCAAAGACAAAAATATTCCCGAAGATGCCATCGCCATTCGCCACAGCGATTTAGACAACTACTTGTCCGCTGCAGGTTTAACCCTAGACGGCCCCATTCGCTGGGGATCTTGGTGTGGCCGCCCCGAAGAACATAGCTACCAAGATTTATTACATCTAAAAAAGTTGGATTAAAAAGTTATCTTACTACTTATTACTCCCCGTGACGCTTGTCGCATCACCCTACTTACTCCTAATCCGGTAGTTGCCAATCAATAGGCTCTTGCCCCGTAGCTTGCAAAAAGTCGTTGGCGCTGGAAAAATGCCTACATCCCAAAAATCCCCTGTAAGCAGAAAGAGGGGAAGGATGCACCGCCTCTAAAATCAAATGCTCTCCTTGGGGATCAATAAGTGATTTTTTTTTGCGCGCCGGATTGCCCCACAGCATAAAAACAATATGCTTTTTGCGTTGAGAAAGCCTTTCAATAGCGGTGTTGGTAAACTTTTCCCAGCCCAAATAAAAATGCGAGCCCGCATTAAAAGCTCTTACCGTTAAACTGCTGTTTAGCAAAAGCACCCCTTGGGCGGCCCAAGACTCTAAATTACCGTGAGTGGGCATGGGCAAATGCAAGTCGTCCGTCAATTCTTTGAAAATATTCACCAAAGAAGGCGGTGGTGGAAGCCCTTGAGGCACCGAAAAGCTTAAACCGTGGGCCTGTCCCGGATTATGATAAGGATCTTGCCCCATAATCACCACCTTGGTATCTTCCACTGGGCAACTATCAAAAGCGTTGAAAATAAGCGGTCCAGGAGGAAATATTCTCTCTCCTTTCTTTTTTTCTTGTATTAATTCAGCTTTAATTTTTTTGAAATAATCTTGCTCAAACTGATCTCCTAGTAATTCTAACCAAGAAGACTCTAATTTAACTCCCATTACCACAGCTCCAAATTCTTAATAGCATCTAAATCTACGCCATCGTTCCAAATATTTTGCAACCTTTCATTCCATATATTTTCTTCTTCGGTGGTGTCTTCGGGATTTACATTGGCGTAGATTTTCTCTAAAGCTTCTTTCATTTCATTGGCTTTAATAGATTCGCTCAAAGCAATATGTAAGGAAATGATAAAATAGTAAGCACGGGCAATTACCGAACGTCTTATGCCCACAATTTTAAGCTGATTTAAAAATATATTAAGGGCTTCTCGCAAAGTATCCATAAGAGCATTTTTGTCTTCATTTTCTATAAATTGCAAAACTCCTCGCAATACAATACAAGTGCCTAAATCACAATAAACACCATCTTTATCTCCCATCATTAAGCCATTGGCGCTGCGTTCCGCTAATAAAAAAGATTTAATAGTTAAATCCAATTTACGGTTGGGGTTGGTGAATTGCAGATTTAATTCGTACTTATCGTCAAGTATTCTTCTGCGCGTGCTAATATTCCGTGCTAAAAGCCTTTTGGCTTCGGGTTTATATGGGAAATCTAAATTATGTCGGTCAGGGGCAAAATCATCGGGGTCAATAGAACTAAATAAGCATGAAGGGCACACCGATACCATGGTACGCAAATGGTTCCATGGCACAAAGCCTTTTGCGTTTTGATATTGAGGTACAATCCCTAAACTCCAATCTTCGTAAATAGTTTCTGCCCTAAGTCTAAAAACATTGACATTATCGTAACCACATATATAACAAGCTTTGAGTTGCACTAAATATGGTTGGTCTTCTTCGTAAGGCAAGATAATTTCTGTATTAATATCTTCTTCAGCGGTGGTATTGTCTAAATACTTGCGGACAAAAGCGAGCAAAGTGGCTTCTTTGAGTGGTTTTTGCATAAAATCGGCGGCACCCAAAGCAAGTGCTTTGGCTTCAACTAGATGAGCTGGGTGGGCAGAAAATGCTATGGTGGGAGTTTCAATACTTTCATGCTTAAAAGCTTTAATTACTTCAAAACCGTCAACTTCAGGCATCATTAAATCCACTAAAATAAGATTGTAATGATTATTAAAAGCTTTTTGTAAACCACTATGACCGTCTGTGGCTGTTTCTACTTTGTACCCGTGTTTAATCAATATGGTCTCCAGCTGCTTTAGCAAAGCCCGAGAGTCTTCCATAATTAAAATTCTACCTGCCATATATATAAATTACCATATTTCTTGTGTTTTGCTTAATATAGATATCCTTTTATTTTGTAAGCGCGTAAAGAACAGTATTCCATTATTATCGCCCTTCAGCTTAAATTTCTTTAGTTCTGCATCAATGTTAATATCTACACCGCGTTTTTTTATTATCAGTTTACCAATATTATGCTTGTAAATCCACTTTTGGATATTTTTGCGGTTTTGTGTGCCACTTTCTAGCACTTCAAAAGCTTTAAGCCAGGGAGAATTAACTGGGAAATCGCCAGTTAAATAAGCAATTTGCGGGTCTATTTGCGCTAAGCCTAACTCCTTGGCCAAATTCAAAAATAAGTGCGAACGAATCATGGTGGGAATGGGTTCATAAAGCCATTTTTTAATTTTTTTAATAGAATTTTGGACCAGCTCCCTACGGGAGCGCCAAAATAAACTATCATCGCTGCAATTAACTGCGCCAATGATAGCCTCTTGGCTAAGGTTTCTTAGCCAAGGTATTTCACCTATTAACACTAAAGCTTCTAAACAATCGTTGTGATGACCCAAGTACAAAATACTCGCTGTGGGGGGAATCTTTTCCACTGGAAACCCTGGCGGTAGTTTGATTACAGCTCCTTGCACTCGTTTACACAGATCTAAAATCTCATTCCAGCTCGGTTGCAGTATAAATTTCCGCTGATTTTGCCTTCTTTCTTGGCGGCGGGCGGGGTCGATTTGTAAAAAATCAGCTTTCCACGCAGCACTTAAAACATCGGCGCAAATAAAGTTTCTCTTTACTTCAGCACTTCTCTTTAGCCCAGCACTTTCGGTGTTGTAGGCAAACATATACAGCCGTTTGGGATCCAAATCCACTCCTAAAACTTGCACTTTAGGGTCTAAAAAAATGCTGTCTCCCCCCATACCGCAACATAAATCGGCGAGTTTTATGCCCCCCGGCCATATTTGGGACTTCCAGCGAGACAAAGTAGCTCCGGTGGACTGTTCATAGGCAAAAGTATCGCACAACCAAAGTTTATCGCTGCCAAACTTTTGCTGGGCTTTAGGCTGAATTTGCAACCATTCTCCGATAAAGTGTCGCTGCTCTACACTAAAACTGCTTTTTAGCTTTTGCGCTAAAGTTAGGGCATCTGGGGGCGAAGATTTGTATTTTTGCAATAAACCCTGTATTTCAGGGCGTAAAAACAGCCTTTCCCAATCTCGGGCAGAGCTGATGGAAGCGGAGTTAAAAATGTGGACAGCTTTAGGTATTGACATAATTTCTATATCAAGGTTACAAAATTTAAGCCCAAGGGCAAAAGCAAAGAATTTTAGCCCCCGAGAACTAGAGCAATGCCAAATAGGAACTGAGCAAAGGCAAGCGGAGCGCATGGCGGGTAAATTCGCCGCCAAAGAGGCTGTGCTCAAGGTGTTGCAAACAGGCAAAAGTGCAGGGATAAAGTGGCACGAAGTAGAGGTTTTAAACAAAGCCAATGGCGCTCCCCAAGTGTTTTTGTCGGGTAAGGCTTTAGAAATCGCCCAAATACAAAAAAAAGAGAAAATCTTGGTAAGTATTGCCCACGAAGGCGGCCAGGCAGTGGCCATAGCAGGGACTTCTGCTTAAAATTGTTAAAATTGCATAAATATGTTAAATTAAAATTATGCACCAAATTCAATTTTTATGCCCTGCTTGTAAATTTGTCAGTGATGTCAGTGTCGAAAGCGCTTCAGAAGTCATAGTAATGGCTTGTGCTCATTGTAAAACTCCACTGATGTGGTATCATGGTGAGGTTTTTGAAGTGGATAGCATCGAGATTGCCGATTTACAACAAAAGCATCTAAAAGCTGTGGAAGGGTATTTAAAGGTACACGATTTAAAGCAAACGGTTTTAGGTCTGCAATCCATTAGTGGCGATCCGCATCCCCCTGCTACTCATCGTCGAGGTGAGCCGGTGCGCAAAGACTTTATCGACTCTGACTCCATAGCCGATTTGCTTATCGATTTAGAAACATGCGAGAGCGTAGATGACTTTTTAGAGCGCATCTAGCTTTCTTTTCTATAGTTTTTGTATCATTTATAGATAACATTTTGCGAGGAACTATGTTTTTTCGATTAATATCTTTATTGTTTTTAAGTGTTACTCTGCTTTGGTCTGCTGACGAAGTGCGCACTGCCCATGTGGATTCTAAGTTGATATTTGAAGGTTATAAGGGAACCCAGCGAGCCCAAGAAGAATACGACCGACAAGTGGCTAAATGGGAACAAGAAGCCAATTTATTGCAAAAAGAACTAGCCGCAGTGAAAGAAAAAATCGACAAGCAATCTTTAATTCTTTCGGTGGAAAAGCGCAAAGAACTTGAAGCGGAATATGCCCGTAAAGACACCGAACTTAAAAGCTTTATCAATAAAATATATGGGCGCGAAGGCGAATTGCTCACGGAAAACGAAAAGATTTCGGGGCCCATAGTGCAGTTAATACGCAAAGCCATCAGAGAAATAGCTCTCCAAGAAGGCTACGATATGGTGGTGGATAGAGCCACAGGTGCGGTCTTGTATTGGAAAAACGAACACGATTTGACCCAAAAAGTGCTGGATTACCTTAATTCCCGTTAAAATTATGGCGCATATTTTAAATAGAGGTTTGGCCATAAAATCACTGTCGGCAAAAGACCTGGCTGATTTTTTGGATGCAGAATACAAAGGATCTGATGGAATTACCGTTAATATGGTTTCTCCCGTGGCCATTGCCCCCGAAAATGCCTTGAGCTTTTGGACCAGTTTAACCGTAAAAAACCAATTGCGTCAAACTAGAGCTGGAGTGCTGCTTGTACCAAAAGATTTTGACTACAATGTCCCAGCTCAAAGTCTAATTTTTGTGGAAGATCCCTATTTAGCGTTATTGCAAGTTTTAGAAGAGTTTCATAAACCCCTGGTTAAATTTAGCCCGCACAAAGTTCATGGTGAAGCCCAAGTGCATAAAAGCGCGGTGGTGGAAGGTGTGGTGCAAAAAGGGGCGGTAATCGGTCCCGGATGCGTGGTTAGCAAGGGAGCCGTGGTGGGAGCCCATAGCGTACTAGAAGCTAATGTCTGTTTATACGACAATGTGCATATTGGCGAAAATACAGTTTTGCAAGCGGGCGTGGTGGTGGGCAGTAGGGGTTATGGTTTTGCTGGGGAAAATAATAGCGTGGCTGTGCCTCACTATGCTGGGGTAAAAATCGGCGATAATGTGGAAATTGGCGCCAATAGCGTGGTGGCCGCAGGCTTTATCACTCCTACGGTGGTGGGAGATGGTTGTAAAATCGATACTTTTGTGCAAATTGCCCATAATTGTGTGCTGGGAAAAAATGTATTTATGGTGTCAGGAGCCGGCTTGGCTGGGGGAGTATGTGTGGGCGATGGCGTGGAAATTGGCGGTGGGGCCAAGGTAGCCGGCGATGTATATATTGGTAATTATGCCAAAATCGCCGCTTTATCTGGAGTAACCAAAAACATCAACCCCCAAGCGGTGGTGGCTGGATTCCCTGCCCAGCCTATAAATCAGTGGCGCAGGCAGGTGGTGGCTGGACGGCGATGAGTTCTACAACGGTGAGTATTAGCGGTCAAGGCTTAAATTCCCCGCATTTGTGCCGAGTGGATCTCAGTCGCGGCGAAGCAGGCACAGGTTTGCAAATATTTTTAGAAGATCAGAGCGTCCCGTGGTGGGCTAACGCTTTCCCCGGAGAAGTTTCGGCGCAGCGCACCACAATTTTGCACCACCAGGGGCAAAATTTACGCGGCATGGAGCATTTGAGCGTGGCACTGGCCGCGTGGCCTCGGGCCGATGCCGTGGTGCGCATCTTCGGCGGGGATATTCCCATCCTCGATGGCAGCGCGCAACCCTGGGTAAATGCTTTGACCCAAATTTTGGGAAAATCCCCTGGCTTCGCTTTGCAAAAATGCAACTTAGAATACGAAGAACATTGGCCTAGCGGCTATATAAAAGCCAAGCCCTACCACAAATTATGTATAAATTTGAGTTTAGGAATGTGGAAGGGCGGTGCGCCCATGGTCTGCGAAATTAATCCCGGAGATTTTATTCCAGAAATATTTTTGGCTCGCACCTTTATCACGGAAAAAGAGTGGGAAGGCGCTCTGAAATCAGGACTTTTGCAAGGCGCTCAAGAAGATTGTGGCATTTTGCTCAAAGCCGAAAAAGATCACTGGGGACTTGCGGTGGGCGGAGCTTTTCGCCACCCCGACGAGCCTTTGTGGCATAAATGTGCAGACCTTTTGGGAGATTTGTCCTTTTTAGGCCGGCAATTTCCTAGATTACATATAGAAATTCATAACGGTGGACATGCAATCCACCATAAACTTATGCAAAGGATACGAAATGTCATTACTTGAAAGCTTACCCAAACCAGAAAAAGAAGGTGCTATTGTCGATTTTGCCGGCATCTTAGAACTTTTACCCCATCGCTACCCTTTTTTATTGGTAGATAAAGTGATTTCTTTAGACGAAGAAACTAAAACCATCGTTTGCCAAAAAAATGTCTCCTTTAATGAGCCTTTTTTCAGCGGACATTTTCCCCAAGAACCAGTGATGCCTGGGGTTTTACAAGTGGAAGCCATGGCCCAAGCAGGTTGTGTGATGATGTACCTACTTCACGAAGAAAACAAAGATAAAAGACCCGCATTTATGGGGGTAGATAACTGTCGTTTTCGCAAGCCTGTGCGTCCCGGAGATATATTGACCATCGAAGCCACAGAAACCAGATATCGCCGCGGTTTAGGCACTTTAAATGCGCGTGTTAGCGTAGATGGCGTATTAGTTTCTGAGTGCACCATTATGGCTATGATGGTTTAATGCCTGCACAAATTCATCCTAGCGCTGTGGTTTCTCCCCAAGCGAGCATTGCTTCTGGAGTGGTGGTGGGACCATGGTGCGTGGTGGATGCTCACGCCAGCCTAGATTCTGGAGTGGTACTCGAAAGCCGAGTGCGTGTTTATGGTGGCACCACCGTGGGCGCAAACACTAGGGTTTTTGATGGCGCTATTTTAGGTGCTGATCCCCAAGACCTAAAGTATGCTGGAGAAGATACCACCCTAAATATTGGTGAAAATTGCATTATTCGCGAATATTCCACTTTAAATCGTGGGACTAAAGCCAGTGGTAGTACCCAATTGGGTAGCAATGTCTTGGTTATGGCCTATACTCATATAGCCCACGATTGCATTATAGCCGATGAATGTGTTTTAGCCAATAAAGTGCAGCTGGGTGGTCATGTTTCCATCGGTCGAGGCACAGTACTTGGTGGTGGAGTTTATGTGCAGCAGTTCAGCCGCATTGGCGCATACTCTTTTGTGGGCGGCACCCAAAAGGTGGAACGCCATATTGCGCCCTTTAGCAAAGCTTTAGGAGATCCTTTGTGCTGGGCAGGGCTAAATTTACACGGATTGCGCAGGGCGAAGCTGGAGCCAAAAAGGCAAAAGTTGATACGCCGGCAATTAAGGGATTTATATAGAGGTAGTGATACTGTAAAGGGGTTTTTACAAGCTAATAAGCGTGAGTTAGATCCTTATTTTGCAGAGTTTTTTCAAAACTGGCAAGGGGGGTTATTGCCTAAAAGCAGTTAGTTTTAGCTAAAAACAGTAAATGTTTACCAATGGAACCAACGCTAAAAGCCTAATTTAATCGGCATAAATCCAAATAATTTTATAAGTTGTTGTTAAAACAACGACAAAATATTGCAAAAAAATGATTTATTATATACATTCTCAACAATTCCATACACGGAGAACTTCTTTTGATGATTGGAAAAGCATATAATTTCATATCTCGAGGCATCTTGTTGTCTCTCGTCTTTACAGTTTCAGCTTCGGCTGGCTTTGATTCTTACCGTAACCGCGACGCCCAGCGTTTTGTGGTTCCTGAACGCAAACCATTTAAAGTGGACCAGGATGTTGTATCCGTAGTAATGCGCGAAGGTATTCCTCGTGGTGGCGGTTATACTTATCAATATCCCAGGGAAAACCCCGAACCATTTATGACTGATGCTCATGCGGTGGAAGGTGACTTGTCCATGGAAATTGAGCTAATTGCCAATGATTATTCTGGAGTGGCTATTTGTATCGCTGGTTCCGAAGATCTAACCCCTTATATGGAAGAAGGGGTTTTAGAGTTTTGGATTAAGGGTAATAAAGGTGGCGAAAACGCTCTCTTTGTACTTTTAGACGATGGCGTGCTAAGCAATGGTGAGCCACTGCAAGTAAAATTGCGTTCCAAAAGTTTTGGCGAAATAACCACGGAATGGCAGAAATACATTATTCCCCTAAAACTCTTTGGTGAAACTGGTGTCTACTGGGATGTAAAAAACCAAAAAGATGTACTCTTGCCCTTTGCTTGGCATCGTTTCAAAGGTTTCCGCTTAGAAGTGCGTGCCGATGAAAACGAAGAGTTTAAAGTATGGATAGACGATATTGTGATTAAAAAGATAGGTCCTGAATACGAAGGTCCTGCTGGTTACCCCTTCCGTAACGAAGTTTGATGAGGTTTTGCATGTATTTATTTAAAAATAAATTTCTTAGAATAGCCGCTGCCTGTGCATTAGTCACGGTTGTTTATGCGGCTCCAGGCTCTGATATTGCCTCTGTGGAAGCTCGCATGGATTCTTTGGCAGAATACGCTGCATCTACTACTGTGGGCAAAGATGATCAGCCTATTTCCATGTCGGGGGATCTCACCTCGCGCTTGCGTAACTATCATTTCAGAGATTATAATCCTTTGTTTAGTAATGACAAAGCTCGTAGCCAAGTAGATGCTAACTTAAATGTGTCTCTGATGGCAGTACCCAATTCTTACATAAATTTTTGGACGATTTTGAATTTTCCTTTCGATTTCACAGGCTATTACTTAAACAATAAAGCTAACGAACCTTATATCGGCCCTAATGTTCATGATGAAAAGATGTTACGCCGTCACGGCATGGATTATTACTCCACCACCTTGTGGGAAGAATCCACCGCAGGTATAGATGTGCGCGGGGGTGGCTTTGCTGCTATGTTTAAGGCGGGTGGTGTGCTTTGGGTGAACTCTAGCCCGCTCACTGTGTGGGAACGCGAAGCTTGGCCTAAATTTCCCTCGACTTTTGAAACCTTTGAAGAAGAGCGTACAGTTAGTACTTATTATAAGGAAAAAAGCTTTAGACCGGTGATGGAAGGTGGACGCGCTTTTTGGACCAATCGCTCCTTTGGTGGCATAATGCTCGATGCTTATAAAATGCCTTTGGGTTTTACTGGGCATCTATTGTTAGCTCAGCCCAAGGATAACGATTTTGGCACTCGTGATGGCTTGCGCTTGCTTGCTGGTCAAACTGGTGAAGCAGAAATGTCCGGCACTTTAGATTTCCGAGGTGACATTTTTCATGGTCGCCTTGCCAATGAAAATTTGGGTGAGTTTACCTTAGGTGCTAACTATTTATCTTTAAATACTGATCGTGGAGTATTATACGAACAAGATTTCCGCAACTCTTTTGGATCAACTAAAGACCCATATTTAACTGATATGTATGTGGCTAGCTTAGATGTTAAGGGTAATGTGCTGCCTAAGCTGTATTTAACCATGGATGTGGCTTTAAGTTTGGATGATTCCACCGTATTTCGTAAAAATCCCAGTGCAGGAGATGATTACACCCAGGAATACTTTACAAAGGGGCTGTCTAAAGTGGCCCCAGCGGTATATGCTAAAATCGAAAGTAAATATGGCGTGCCTATTACCACAGAGCTTAGCTACATTAGTCAAGATTTTTATTCCCCTTATGGTATGACGGATTATAGCCGTAATCGCACTTGGCGCAAAGAAATCATGCCTTTGGGTGCAGGTGCTTTCCGCTACGCTCCCAATATGGCTGGTGCCAATATTAAAATTGAGCCGGACTTTAATCGTGGTCGTTTTAATTTGCTCTATGCTCAGCACCGTCAAACAGCCCGAAGCCAAAATATTTTATCATTCCCTTTCCGCCTAAATGGTCGCTTTATGTCTGAGGCTTATATGGGATGGTCTAAGTACAATTCAGCCTTATTCTTTAACGAAGCCGATGGAAATACTTATCAAACACGTTTGGCAGGGAAAAGAGGAATTTATTTAGAAGATGAAAGAGGTGGTTTACGGGGTGGTACTTGGGAGCTTTGGGAATACTTTGGTTCCTTTGAGAGTGCTTCTGATGCCAGAGATATGGTGGTGCCTAAGCAAGCTAAGTGGGCTAACTCTATATCCGTAGATATGGGTTACGATATTGGCCACTGGTTTGGTACCGATCGCAATATTATGATGGCGGCCATAGCATCAATTTCTGGACTGTCTAAAAAGTTTATGCCTATTACTTATGGAGATAAACCTGGTAATTTAATGTTGTGGACTTTCTTTTTACAAGCAGAACCAACTTTTGCCATTACCTCTAACTTACATGGTATGCTAATAGGCGGAGTGGAAACTTTCCGCGCTCCCGATGCTTACGCAAGTAATGTGATAGATGAAAAAAATAACATTATAACTTACGAAAAATTGCCCATAAACTTTTTGCAAACAGCCATAGGTTTTGGTATTGATTGGGACTTTACTTCCCGTGCTGGTTTACATTTGCGTTATAGATTTGCTACTCATAGCGATGAAACCATGCCTGAAAATGATTGGAAAGCTCACTTTGTTACCGCTGAAACCAAAGTTTGGTTTTAAAGGGGTCTGATTTATGAATTTCAAAGTAAAAACACTATTAACTTTATTGCTAGCCACTAGTTTGTGGGCCTTGCCTTCGCAAACTAGTTTAGCTGAATTTGAAAAAGAACTAGAATCCATAGAGTCCAGACGCGGACTATTGATTAAAGGAAATATCAAGTCAGTTTATGCGCGTTCGGCTTTTGAAGCTCCTGCGGATTCGCTTAGATTAAGTACCACCCCAGACAATGAGCGCATTGGCTTTGCGCAAATGGATGTGTCTTTTGGCCTTAGACCTTGGGAAAACACTCGCGGTGTGATGGTTATGCGCCTTAACTCAGGCTATCAAGATTTTTTCAACGCCGGTGCCAAAATGGTATCCATACCTTGGCTTAGTATGGAAGGACAAGTAAAGGACTTTCTCTACTGGACCGTGGGGGATTTCCGCCAAGCTTATGGTCCTTTGTCATTATTTAGCCCAGATGTAGAAGTGCTATATGAACCTGAAATATTCCGCCGCAATCGCTATATGGCCCGTGACCAGGTGTTTTTGGATGGCAATCAACGCAATTTGCAAGGGGCAAACTTGCAGTTCCGCAAAGCCAGCGCAGGATTTTTAGGCGAAATTCGCGCCGAAGCTTTAGTGGCTCGTTTGCGTCGTATTGGTGAACTAGATGTTAGTGGACATACAGGTAATATTTTCCCCAGCTCTTTAGGATTGCCTGGAGCCAGTCAAGCTGCAGGTATGGATAAATGGCTCTATGGAGGAAACTTAGAATGGTTACCTTTGCGCCAGTCCATCATGCTTGGATTTACCCCTCTTTATATACACGATCAACAAAACACATCCACTACAGTCCATAGGTATATTACTGATCCTTTGACTATGGTTTCAGAATGGTATGAGCAAGAAATAAATCCTGGAGTATTAGTACCAGAAAAAGCCATGATTCTAAATGGCCGTTTGGGCTTTGATTTATCTAGGCTTTTATCCTTAGATTCCACGCTCACTGCAAATGTGGTGGCAGAATATGCACTGTCTGAAGATGATCACTATGACATCAATGTTGACGAAGACGGTTCTGTGGCAGTTGTACCTAATAAGCTAAAAGGTTCAGCTTTGTTGGCTAGTTTAAACTTGGGTTATAAACATTCAGTTTTTAATGTGAATTTGGGTGCTAAATACTTAATGAACGATAAAAACTGGTTTAATCCTTTAGCTCAAAGCCCATCTTTTTATGGACAAAGGGTACTTAATAGTGATAAAGATTTAGGTCAAATGCGTTTAGCTAGTAAATCGCCTTTCTATTCAACTTTTGATGCGCTTTACCACTATTCACCAAAGTTCATTCCTGCACCATCAGTTGTGATAGGTTCGGACCCTACTTTAGAAGATCAAACAGAAAGCTATAATATAGCCCCCCTAAATAAAAACTCTTATTCCACCAGAGTTTATACTAGAGACGAAATAAACCTTATTAACTCTTATAACGATATGAATTTAACTTCAGTTTTACCCAATGGCTTAGCTACAGCTAACCGCCAAGGTGTGAGAGCTTTGTTGGATTTAGGCTTTATAAACAATCATATAAATGGCCAAGTATTGTTTTCAAATTATGCAGAAAAATCTCTTAGCTTGGGAACTTCAAAAGGCAAATTCGGAGAAATCGGTGGTGGTTTGTCCATAGATGTTGGAAGCTGGCTGTGGAATCTCCCCTTGGCTCTTTCAGGGTCTTATAAACAAACTAAGGCAGACTATCCAGGCAATGTAAAGCATAGTTCAAGCTTTATCAATGCTGGTTTGTATGCTAAATACCATTCCAGATTTGGTGTGAGTTTTGGCTTGCAAATGATTGATAGCGAAGTTGATTATGCCATCGACGGACCCTTCCTACGCTTAAATAAAAGTGAACAAATGCAATGGCGTGCAGGCTTAGACTACAGCTTAGCCAAAAACACCTGGGTTGCTCTTAACTATGGTGTGATAAATGCAGAAAATCTTTATCAAAGCCAAGCTTCGGTGGGTGAGTCTTTGCAATTGGATGCATTACCGAACTATATGGCCACTGCCATAGAAGCTAACCCTGAAAGTTATACTTCCAAGAAATTAAATCATAAATTTGACCGGGCTATTATAGAAGCCACCATTAACGCGGACTTCTAATAGAGGATTGAATATGAAAAACCTAGCTCTAAAATCTTTATTATTAACATCCACACTTTTTGTAGGAGCTTTTGCGCTAACAGATAGTGCAATTACCCAGCGCAACTCCCTATTACAAAACATCAGAGAAATGGATTTTTCTAATCCTGGTGTTTTATTCACTGGGGAAATGTACGGTGGTGCAAATGTTTCTAATGCAGAGTTAAACAGCAATAAAACAGCTGAAAACCAAGCATATACCGAAGCGAAATTTATTTTACAAGCACGACCCACTGCAGAATCTTATGCTCAAGTTCAATTTAGAGCACACAAAGATTGGCAAAAAGCTTATGAAGAAGGCTTTAACCCTGTGCTCTTTGATTGGTGGTCTTACAATGGCAAATTTGTCAATGACAAAAGTAATTTTGCCATTGGAGATATGCGCGTGCATTACAGCCCACTGACCATAGCGACTCCCACCTTAGATATCATTCAGGAAGCAGAAATATTTACCCAACGGCGCGAAAGGGCCATGGATTATCGTCATTTAGACAACTCCAACCGCAGGCTGATGCAAGGTGTGAATTTCGAGTTAAATTCAGGAAAAGTTTCCGCTTTTGATAATCTCTTCTGGCAGGGAACCATCTCCCGTCTTCGCAACCAAGCTAAAAAGCATGACCAATACTTTTACGACTTTCATTCAGCCGATCGTTATTTAGTAGCGACTCGCGCAGGTTTAGATCTTTTTGGAGTTGGACTAGCGGCTAATGTTGTTTATAGTTTTAACCGCGATAGAAGTGCTGAAAATTTTTTGAATGGAATGTTAAATGTCGATGAAGTTTTACTTGAGAATAACTTAGTTACATCAGGTGAATTGTCTTATTCATTTATAAACAGTAATACTTTAAATTTGTCTTTAAACTCAGAGTTTGCTTGGTCAAATTACAAAACCAACTTGTTATTTAGAGATTATGAGTTTAACGATGTTTTAGTTATGGAAACTATCAAAAGAGAACAGGTTGGTGAAGATTTAACTCTACACGCTATAGTTAACAAAAGGGTAAGACAAAGAACTCTGAACTTTAAAGATATGGATAATTATAATGGTAAGGCATTCAATGTTAACCTTGATCTTTCAGCAGTTCAAAAGAATTTTGAAACAGAAAGCAAATTAAGTTATATTCAAAACCACCAAAGGTTTGAAAGTGAAATGGCCCTTTCGCCTGTTTACTTAAACCCAATTACCGTACTTAATTCTAAAGGTTTAAACCAAATGGGTGTGGCTTTAGGGCAAATGCGCGGAAATCTAGAAAGTATGTACAATTATATTTACCAGACGCAGCCTTTAAACAGACATACTTTGGTTTCTGGCGATAATCCTGCTCCTGACAATCAATTAATGAATAACTTTAAGATGGATCACTTTACTCGCAATGCATATACCAATGTGCCTTTAACTAGGGCAGAAAGAATGGAATTGGGAGAAATTGACCCAGGTATGGATATTGCTTTGCCTTACGGTGTGGGAACCCCTGACAGGCGTGGCGCTGTTTTGACATCGGATTTGCTCTTTCTTAACAATAAAGCTTTAGAGGCTAATGTGCGTTTCTCCTTTTTACAAGCACCTAAAGCAGATCAAAACTATTTAACAGCTGGTCTGGGCTTAGGTTTTGATTTAGGAGCATTGCTGGGCTGGAAACAACAACTAAAGCTTAGCGGTGCTTTTGAAATGACCGATGAAACAAAAGGTTCAGAGCGCAAAGGGCAAAGAATAGCATTTGGAATAGATGAAAAAGGATTTGGAGCTTCTAGATTGTCAGTTCATGCGGGTTTTCAACGCATGACCAAGGAAGGTAAACTGCCATTTATTAATGTAGAAGATGGATCCATTAGTACAATAAACTATAAAACCGTAGAAGACTTTGTTTTGGTGGGCCCAGCTTTTGAATTGGCTAGAGGGACAAAACTCATAGCCCAGTATGGACTTTTAACTCAAAGCATTAACGGAATAGCAGATTTAAAAATTAATCGCCATATTGCCATGGGCGAAATTCAAATGAAGTTTTGAGGATTATTATGAAAAAAGTATTTAAAAGACTATCTATAATTTTCGCCTTATTTATCATGGGTTGTGGTTCAATGTCGGTGGACGATTACATTGAAAATCAGGGTGATTTACTACCAAGTGATTTTAACTATAGGGAGTTTGCTGATTTAAACCCTGATATTGCTCTGATGCAAGTTATGGCTGAAATAAGCTCTTTGAATTTAGAATGGGAACAGGGTTTAAGAGTTAAATCTCCAGAAATTCAATTCAGTGACATCAATGCTCTAAAAAAAGAAAGTGAAGCAGAGTTTTATTCTGACTCAGTTAGAATAAATAAAATATTTCAGATGAGCTTTAATAAAGAGATGCCGGAGTCATTTCCAAGATTAGACTCTCTGCAAATCAATAAGTTCAATTTATTTGGTCGTGATGATGAGTTGGATTTCATTGATGATTATTTAGAAAATCATATTGATACAAACTTAGTTATCGATACTTATGTGCTTTATGGAATCCACGAAGGCAGACCATATAGGAAGTGCACTTCAAAAGATGCTAAAGAAGTGGAAAAAACTCCACTTCTCTCCACTGAAAGAACGGATAGTCAAGACCCCATTGAACGCTACTATACAGAACATAGATTTTGTGCCGAAGTAGATAAAAACGGTGAAATTGAAGTTATTTATCTTATAGAACCCTAGGAGTTCATAATGAATAGATTTTTTGTATTAATTATATCATTAAGTTTAAGCTTATCTTTTGCATCACCAAAAATTTTGGGTTATTTTCCCTATTGGGCTCAGTATTCACAATTTACTGCGGAAAGCATAAGGTATCCCTTAGTAACACATATTCACTACAATTATGTTCAGCCCGAAGAGTCTGGAGAAGTTGTACTAGTGGATGCCTCTGATGAAGATAACCTAAAAACATTAGCGGACAGTTGTACAGCTAATAATGTAAAGCTTGTGTTATCTTTAGGTGGTATGGAAGCCCAAAGTGCTTTGGCTGAAAACAGTGAAGATGAAGAAAAAGCCACAGCTTTTGCAGAAAACATCCATGAATTTGTAAATGATTACAAGGCCCACGGCGTTGAGGTCTATTGGGACATTGAAGATGAAGAAGACGCTCAGTTATTGAGTAATTTGTTAGCTGCTTTGGTTTCAAAACTTAAGCCTGAATCCAAAATTGTTAGTTTGGCTCTTTTTGCTAATGCCGATGTTTATGCCCATCTCGAAGCAGAGCTTTTAAATCAATTAGATTATATAACAGTAATAGCTATTTCAGATATGGATGATTCCCAAGAAACCTTGCGCCCCAATAGTAGCGGAACTAAGATTGCTTCTTTAGCCCAAAAACTTATAGATCAAGGAGTGCAAAGCTCAAAAATTATCCCCGTAGTTCCTTTCTATGGCTACTCTTTTGCTAATGCCACTGGTTTAGGCTCCGAGTTTGATGGTTATGGCAGCGGAAATGAAGGTTACCTTACTTATAACGAGCTAATGGATAGATTTAATGGAACTGACTATAAAGTAACTTATGATGAAGTCACTCAAAGCGAAATTGCAGTGAGTTCTTGGGAGTCTATAGTCTTTAACGGTATTCCCTCTGTTAAAGCTGTAGCTGAAAATGCTAAGAATAAATCCTTAGGTGGAGTAGGTGCTTATGACCTTAGTAATGATGCCCGACATCCTATAGTTTCATTGCTAGTAACTATAGGGAAAGTGTTAAGACCAGAAGTGGATTATAAGAACATCAAATAATTTGTTTACAAATACAACCAAAACCACTGTTTATTCTAGGTCTATTAGCAAATAATAGACCTATGTTATATATATATATGAGATATTTAAGAGTTTTTCCATTATTTTTAATTTTGATTTTTAGCTCCTGTTTTGAAAAAGGTACTGCTGTGTTGCCTGAAGAAACATCTGAAGAAGTAGGATCTAAACCCATAGACTATAGTTCGGGTC
>JAAZFC010000094.1 GCA_012511955.1 Fibrobacter sp.
ACCCTGCTTGCACTTATAATGATAAAAAAGCTCAGCAAGATGCAATGGTTCACGAAGGAATTCATGCAATCTTAACTGATATGGGAGCGGCACATGTGCATTGGCTCCAAGAAGGGGGTAACACTTGGTTGCAACAAGAAATGGAAGTGCGTCGTAGTGGTGCAACCCAATATTCAGGCATGGGTTTTTTAAATGTGGGGAACTTAATTGCGCCTTTTGTGCCCATTGAAAGCTATTCAGGCTGGTTGCTCGACGGTTCATTTGGAGGACCTGGAGCAGAAGGTGTGGATGCAGGGGGCAAATGCAACTGGCGCAACACTTTAGGTGGAGTACAATACGGAAATTTATTTCCCACCTTTTTAGGTTTGTGGGTGGCTGAGGGAGCGGTGGCCTGGATTTGGAAAAACATACCCAATCGCAATGGTAAATACATCTTAGAATCCATGGGGGCAGCCATTGGCGATGAGCAAATACGCTCTTTGATTCTAGAATATCGCTCTAAATTAGCTTTGGCAGATATGAAAAAATGGTCGGAAGAAATGCGCCGCTTGCTCAACGGATCTTTTGGCAGTAATTGGGGATGTGAATGGACTCCCTGTGCTGTAGATGGCGTGCCCACTTGGAGAGCGACACCTTATGTGGTTACCACTAATAATAATGGTATTTTGACTCCTGAAGAACGCACCACTCCAGGATGGTCAGGAGCTAATGTAATTCCTTTGACTGTTAGTTCTGGTGCCACACAGGTGAAATTGTCATTGCAAAATGCGGGAGCAGGGATGGCTTTGCAAATTGCTTATCGCGCTACGGATGGCACGCCAGTCTATAGTGCTCCGGTTTTTGGCAATAATCAAACAGTGCTAAATTTATCTAAAACTCCCCAAAGTAATGTGGTTTTTGCGGTGGTGGCAAACACTGATTACAATTATAGTGAAGCTTTACGTAAAACTCATTTTGATTATCGCTTAAAGCTAGATGCTGGAATAAGTGGTGCTGCGGATCCTCATACCAAATGGTATAGCAATTTCAAATTGGATTATGATTGGGACAACGCTAAGGTTGTGCATAAATTAAATGACGATGAACCAAACTCAGGTGGATCAACTTCTAGTAGCTCCAGCGGAGATAATGGTTCTAGTAACGATGAAACTTCTAGCTCCTCAGTCGCGGAAATTGTTGCAACCACAGTTAGCTACAAGATTACCAAGCCTATTTACAATGATTATACTGCCACTGATTTGCCCATAGATTTGGAAGCTATTGCCAGTGATTTAGGAGTCTCTGCCAATGCTATTCAAGCCAATATGTTCAATGGAATCAACGAAGATGGTTCTCTTTATACTGGAAATACCGCCAATGGTGATGTGGGGCATTGGTTTGCGGCTAATGGCGATGTAGTAAATTGGAATGAGAACACCGCCTATGTCTTTGTAGAGTGGGATTTGGCTAGCGCAAAAGTAAATATTGGTACTTATCCCAATAAAATTTTGGCAGGGGAGGAGTACTTGGTGCGCCAAGCTATTACTAGCGGAAATAAACGGGTTATTGTGGAATTTAAAATAACCATTGAAAGTACCACTTTGATTCGCAACATACAAAATTTACGCCAGCATCTAAAACTTTCCCATTTTTCCTCTGGTTTTGAGGTGAATTTTAGCGTAGCTACTGCTGGTAAAGTAAAGTTAGGCCTATATACGGCTTATGGGGCTTTAATAACTAACCTTATTAATGAATATCATTCTGCTGGAGATTATAATCGCAACATAGACTTAAATGCCATGGGCTTGCCCAAAGGAGTTTATTTAGTAAAACTGAGTTATCCGGGCTATACTGAAACCAAGGCGTACATATCAGCCTACAGATAAAAATTAAAGCTCTACTTCGGTAGAGCTTTTTTTGTTTGATTTAATATTACTATTAATAGTTGTTCCTAGAGGTGGCGCTGAGATAACCTTCGTATTTCTCTTCTAAAAATTCTCTGGAGTTGTATTTGCGAATACGGCGTAGGGCTTGGTCACGCAATTGACGCACTCTTTCGTGGGAAATATTCATGGATTCGCCCACTTCACGCAGAGTTTGGGGAGCTTCTTGGTTAATGCCAAAAATTCCTTCTATGACTTTTGCTTCTCTTTCGGGCAATTGGTTAACTAAATCCCGGGCGAGATCTTCAACATTTTGTATTTCCGTGTCCGCTTCCGGGGTTTTACCTGTATTATCGGGTAAAATTTCAGCATAAGTAGTTTTAGAATCAGATTTTAGGGGAGAGTCAAAGGAAATTCCGCGCTGTCCTATCTGAATTAATTCCCTAATGTCTTCGGCAATCTCTTTACCTTTAGATTGCTCTTTTAGAGCTTTACGCACGCGCAAATGCTGGTTAGCAGGCAAACGGATAAGGTTGCCTTGCTCGTTGATAGCACGAGTTATATAGGCTTTAATCCACCATACACCATAAGAAATAAACTTCAATCCACGACTATGCTCAAAAGATTCAATGGCTCTGATTAAACCCATGGCACCTTCGCTTACCAAGTCGGGCAAAGGAATAGGGCAGTGGCGGTATCTAATGGCCACTTTAAGTACAAAACGCATATTAGCAGATATTAATCTTTCCCGCGCTACCATATCACCTTCTTTGGCGCGGTTAAATAAAATTTGTTCTTCCGCTCTACTCAAAGGAGCTGTTTTACGGATATCTTCTAAATAGCGTTTAAGGGTAGTATCACTTGAATCAATATGCATATAAAAACCTTGGGTTGGCTAAAATCCTCAAAATGTTTGTGAGTTTTGTTAAATTCCATACAACAAATACAGCCACCTTGGTGAAATAAAATTTGTGGCTTTTTGGGTAGAAGTTACAGTACATTATGGCTATATTCTTCTCTTTTTGAGTTTAAGGACTTTCTCGTTATTTTTTTGTAAATATACATTTTTTTATTCCTAAAGGCATTAATTACAACATTTTCTGTACGAATGTGCTATTTTAAGCGATAATGGCAATAATAGAACCCAATAAAGAAGTTTGGAATCGCTTTTGGGAGAGCAAAAGCGATATAGATACGGTATATCCTTCCTCACCTTCAGTTTTGCATACTATCACAGACAGCTTTGCTGTGCAAGGTATGAAGATATTAGAGGTAGGTGCTGGATCTGGGCGAGATAGTGCAGAGTTAGCGCGCTTAGGCGCAGATGTTACAGTTTTGGATTTTTCCGAAGCTAGTCTGCAAATAGTCAACAAATTGCGCAATGAGCTGGAAATCGCCGATAACTTGCACTTGGTGCGTGGCGATGCTTTTAACGCTCCTTTTGCAGACGGAAGTTTTGATTTGGTGTTCCACCAAGGTTTGGCAGAGCATTTTAAAGATCCTTTACCTTTATTGGTAGAAAATTATCGTCTTGTAAAACCTGGGGGGTTCTGCTTGTGCGATGTGCCGCAAACTTTTCATATATATACGATTTTAAAGCATATTCTTATTAAAATGGATAAGTGGTTTGCAGGTTGGGAAACTCAGTTTACCATGAGGCAACTCCAAAAGCTAATGGAAAATGCGCAATTTGTCCCTGTGTATAAATATGGCGACTGGATGCGACCAAACATTTTTTACAGAATGTTTCGTGAAGCTTTGTTAAAAATAGGGGTAGAGTTACCAAGATACCCTTTTCCCCATAGTTCTTGGGCAAAGTTTTGGGATAATTTACAAGATAAATTTGCAGACAAAAGCTGGGCGCATCACACTCAGTTATCCATAGGGATTTTAGCACAAAAAAAGGAAAAAGAGTGAATATCTTAGTATTGAACTATCGCGACCGTAAGCATCCCTTAGCCGGCGGAGCAGAAGTGCATTTGCACAAAATTTTTGGGAAGATTGCAGAATGGGGACACAATGTTACACTTTTTACTACGACTTTTGCTGGAGCCAAAGACCGAGAAGTAGTTGATGGCATTCAAGTGGTGCGCTACGGCGGAGATGTGCTTTTTCAATTCAATATTTGGCGCAAATGGAAGGCTTTGTGTGCTGAATTTAGTCCCGACATTGTAGTGGAAGATATTAATAAACTACCCTTTTATACTCCACTTTATTCAAAGTTGCCTAAGTTTATACAAATTCATCACTTATGGAAAAGCTCAATCTTTTATGAGGCTAGTTTTCCCATGGCATTAATGGTATGGTTACAAGAAAAAACCTTGCCGATTTTTTATAAAAGTGAACTACATGCAGCTGTGAGTCCTAGCACGGTTCAAGAACTGCAAGAATTAGGGATTCCTAGGCAAAATATTCGCCTAATTTACAATGGTTCTGAATCCCATGGTACAGATTTAGAAGTACAAAGGGAAAAAGGTGATTATTTTATTTGGCTGGGGCGATTGAGGCGCTATAAGGGTGTTTTCATAGCTTTGGAAGCTTTTAAAATAGTAGCGCAACAGAATCCTGACATTAAACTAAAAATCGCTGGCTCTGGCCCTGAAAAAGAAAATATCGTGGCTGCAATTAAAAAGATGGGGCTAAGCGATAGAGTGGAAATGGTGGGCTTAGTTAGCAGCAAAGAAAAGTCCTTGCTTTTGCGTGGATCGGTGGCATTAATCCAGTCAAGTTATAAAGAAGGTTGGGGGTTAACAGTGTTAGAAGCTGCTAGTTGCGGCACTACCACCATAGCCTCCGATGTGCCCGGTTTACGCGATAGTGTAAAAGATGGTGAAACAGGCTTGTTATTTCCGGCAGGAAAAGCTAAAGTTTTAGCTGAAAAGATGCTTTTTATTCTTAATGACGAAGAACAGCGCCGTCGCTACGAGTTAGCTGCTCGGCAATGGACTACGGAATTTTCATGGGATAAAGCCGCATCACAAACGTTTAAAGCTCTACAAGAAGTTTTAGCATAGGGTATGAGGATTGACTTTGCCAGTTAAAAGAGTTGGAAAATTTTTCTTAAAACTTTTGGTAACCTTGGTGCCAGCATATTTTGTTTGGCACAATATTGCTGCTAGCAGTGATTTAGGAAAAAATCTAACTGAAGTTTTTAGAGACATCAATTTGTGGTGGTTAGTAGGGGCTAGTTTTGCCTTGGTTTTATCTCACTTTCTTGGGGCTAAACAATGGAACACGCTTCTTGTAATTCAAGATGTTAGAATGACTTATCGCAAAGCCTTAAAGTATTACTGGACGGGACTTTTCTTCAATAATTTTATGCCTGGTAATGTGGGTGGCGACTTAAAAAGAGTGGTGGATGTTAAAATGGAAAGTGGTAAAGGGGTCAATGCGGGTTTAAGCGCTACTTTATTTGATAGGCTTTTTGGCTTATTTTTTCTCAATGCTCTTTCTTTAGGGGTGGGGGTGCTGTTTTTTATTAAGGATCCCCGTCAAAGCCCCATTTTACTGCCTTCTTTTGGGGTGTTTATGGGCTTTTGCTTGCTTTTTGCCGCTTTATTCTCTAAGCGTATTGGCAAGTTTTTAGAGCGCTTATTGCAAGTGTTTTTTCCCGCTAAATTTATGAAGCTTTTTACCACATTAAGGGATAGCTTTCATCTCTTTCGTCAAAAAGAATTGTGGATTCGCATCACTATTTATTCAGCCTGCGCGCAAATTTTGCGAGTTTCTGTGCATTGGTTTTGCGGCTTGGCCATCGGCTTAGATATTTCTGTATCGTGGTATTTCTATTACATCCCCATTGTGGCGGTAATCAGTGCCTTGCCTATTTCTATCGGGGGTTTTGGCCCCAGAGAATACCTAGCACAAACCTTATTTGCCCTCGCAGGAGTTGGGGTCATGGATAGCGTGATAGTGCAACTTTTGGCTTACTTGGTAAGCTTGGTGGTTTCTTTGTGGGGAGCGGTGGAATTCTTATTTATTCGCAGTGCAACCACTCACGCAGACACCTCCAGCCCATCGTTGAGCTGAAGTTAATACTCCTTTATCATTCCAAGTCTTAAAAACTCCATTTTGCTTGCCATTCTTCCAAAATTCTTCCCTGGCGCTTTTTCCATTGCTATGATAGCGTTTATAAAGCCCGTGGCGCAGGCCATTTTTCCACGAACTTTCCTCTTTTAGTGCGCCTATTTCGTTCCAATATTTGCAAAATCCTTCAAGTTGGTCTAATTTCCACTCACATTTATAAATTAGTTGGCCTTTTGGGGTCCATTTCTTTTCAGAACCGTGTTTTTTTCCCTGAAAATAGTGAGTTTCAGCAATGATTTTATTTTCTTGGTCAAAGAGCTTTTCACTACCGTGCTTTAAGCCGTGAGCGTAGCTAATTTCGCTGATTTTAGATCCATCTTCTCGCCAAGATCGGCTCATGCCTTGCAAAACATCGTCTGAATAGTTTAATTCTTCTACTAATACCGCCTCGGGGCTCCATTTAAAATGAATACCATGTCTTTTCCCTTCGTGGTAGGGTATCTGCTCGGAAATTTGTCCCTGGGGGTAAAAAAGCCGTGTTAAACCTTGGCGTTGCCCAAATTTCCATTGCGCACTGATTTGTAAATTGCCTAAGCTATCCCATTTTTCGTAGTTACCGTGGCGCATGGGAATCCGATGTAGCGTGTCAGTATAAGTGGTGAATTGCTCTAAAATTTTCCCACTTCTGGTCATATTCCGTACAGTATCTAGGTCTGGAGAAATTTTTGCCAAAGCATAAATGCTGCCAAAAACACAAATTATCGAGAAAAATAGAGTAAAACTTCGCATATTACTAATTTAACATTATATGAAACAGCTAAGCATCATTCTTTTTACACTTATTTCTGCACTTTTTGCCGCCCCTCAATTTTCTTGGCAGGTAGTGGAATCTTTAGCCCATCCACCAGAACGCTTTACCCAAGGGCTATTTTGGCATCAAAATGAGCTCTGGGAATGTACGGGGATTTCTGGCAAGTCAGCTATATACCGCAGCGATGCTAAAGGCAAGCTTTTGGCGCAAAAAAGCATAGCCGCTCCGCATTTTGGCGAGGGTTGCGTGGTGCATAATGGAGCGCTCTTTGTGCTAACTTGGCAATCCCGGGTGGGCTTTATTTATGATTTAAACAGTCTTAACCAGATAGGAAGCTTTCCCATTAACGGCGAGGGGTGGGGGCTTACCCAAAAAGATGGTTATTTGTGGATGACCAATGGCTCCGCATACCTTTACCAGATGGATCCAGCCAATATGCAGGTCAAAGATTCGGTTTTAGTGAAAGATGGGGAAGAGGCTGTCTTGAATCTCAATGAATTGGATAATACGCCCTGGGGCATAGCCGCCAATGTGTGGTACAAAGACTCCATTGCTTTTATAGATGAAAAAAGCGGCAAAGTGCAAGGTTGGCTTGATCTGCGAGAATTAAGGTCCAGGAGTTGTGGGGCGGGCAGTCGTTGCGATGTGCTTAATGGCGTTGCTTGGGATGGCAAACATTTATGGGTGACGGGTAAGTTTTGGCCCAAAATGTGGGTGCTAAAACTCTCTACAGGTCTTCCCAAGTCCAGTGGTACTCCAAAGCGGTAGAAATAAACCAATCCAAGGTGGAAGCGCCGATAATAGTGGGTTCATTGACTTCGTCCATGCTGGGGTTTTGAGTTTGACTGCGACTGCGGTTATTTAATCCCGTTCTGGCCTCTATGGCTATAGTTCTATTCCAAATTAAACGCTGACTAAGTCCAAAAATAGTGCCCTTATAAAAAGGCATAAATTTTAACCTGCGATGATAAGCATCTGAGCCTGTTTGACCAGGATTTAAAGCGATTTTTTCATGGAAAAAGGAGTAGTGGAAGCCTATAAAAGCCGTGGGTTGCCATAACAGCCTAGCGCCTAATTTGCGATTATGTACAAAATGAGCAGTGATTCCCACTTCGTAGCGATCAAAGCTCCAGTTTTTTAGCTCTTGATATACTTTATCTTTTGTATCTAGCTTTACTGGGTGTTGAGAGTATAGCAAAAATAGTTCTGCGCCCACAAAATCTCGCCAAGTAAAGCCACTTCGTATGGCAAACAAGTCACTTTGATCTTCTAAGATGTTCCAACTAGAGCTAGAATCTGCAATCACCCGATAATTTCCCATGCGGCTAGCTCTTTTGCGAGCATACCAGTTGTCTGGGGTTAAGGGAATTTGCGCAGTGGTTTTGCCATAAGATAGTGCGGCCCAAACATCGAGCTCTGTGCTAATATTGTATTGCTCATCGGGGGCGGTATCGGCAAAAAGCTTTTGCTGAGGGCTTAAACGGGGAGTGGTTTTTTGTTTAAAATAAGTTTGTTGTATAAATTTATTGAGCTCTGCAGCAGTTTTAATTTCTGTTTTATAGTGCATGGCAATGGGGCTGTTTTGCATGCTTTCCGGGTCTATAAGAGCTCGTGGACCAGCGAATAGCACCGTCCAAGTGGTATCTTGACTTTGGTGGATAAAAATCAAGAAGCGGTCATCCAATAAGTTAAAGTAGTTTTGCACTGCTGGGTTTCGCGCCGCTAAACTGGCGACGGTACTTTGGGGATCTAAATTTTGTGCTAACCAGCTGAAATATGTGGCGCTTAGGGTATCTCGTTGTAATGCCCCGGCAATCCTACATGCAGTTCCCCGCATGGATTTTTGTTGGGAGGCGATTTCAAAGCAAAGGGAACCAGGACTAAAATCGTCAATTTCAAGATTTTGCGGATAAAGCAATACCTCGGTGGGAGCCCACAGGGTGTATTTGTGCTGAAAAACCTTGGCAGCTTCGGCCGGTGCAAGCAAAATTAAGATAAAAACTATAGATAAATTACGCATATTTCTATAAAATATTAAAAGCTACCACTGGGTGCTAATTCCCGGTTCATATTTTGCACAAGTTGGTGTAAAAGCGTGTCAATTTGAGGTTTAAGGGGCAGAGAGTAATCGTAAAGTAGTTCAGTGTCAGAAACTCCGGTGATTAAATTTGTTTGACTATGGTTGTCCCAGAGGGTCCACAATGCTATGGCAGAAATACTTTGCACTTTTCGTTTGATAATTTCACCCCCTTGGGTGTGGTCAAAGAAAAAGCTAGGATCAATATCGGGACCTATAGTAAGTTCGTGGACAATAAACATCAGTTGGGGCACAGAATCCAATTTCTGACCCTGGGCAGGGAGTCGTAATTTGGCGAAAATATTTGAATCTAGTCTAAAACTTTCCGTGGGGGCAAAAAGCTCATAAATGTCTTCAGTTAAAAACTTGTGTTGGGGAAAGGCTGATTTAAGCTGGGAATTAATAGTGTTTTGTAGTTGAGTTCCCAAAGAATCATGGATTTGACCACTAGTTAGCTTTAATTGTTGACCAAACCAAGAAGTGCGGATAGCAATCCATCTATCGCCTAAGTCCACTAAGCCAATTTCATGTTTTTGTGGGCTTTGGGGAGCTTTGGGGTGGCGAACTAGCCAATTTTGCTGATGGCTACATGCGCTAAGTAGCAAAAAAAGAAAAAATGTCGATAAAAACTTTTTGAACATATTGATTTTAAAATAGATATAAAGATTTTAAATTTTGTAAAATTATACAAAATCTTAGTAAAACGGTATAAAAACCCTTAAAAGCGCCACTCTATGCTGATATGCGAATATGCGCATAAATCAAAATTTTTGCTATATTTATTCCTAAGTTGTTTTAAAATTATTGCTGAGTTTAATATGCAAGAAAAATTATCCAGTTCATACCTAGCTTTAGAAGCCCTAGCTGCAGAAAAGATTTTGATTTTAGATGGGGCCATGGGCACTATGGTGCAAACTTATGGATTAGTAGAAGCGGATTATCGTGGGGAACTTTTTGCAGAGCATTCCAAAGAACTGCGCGGCAATAACGATGTTTTAGTGCTAACCCGTCCCGATGTAATTGGTGAAAATCACAGTAAATACCTAGAAGCGGGCGCAGATATTTTAGAAACTTGCACTTTTAACGCCACCAGCATTTCCCAAGCGGATTACGACTTGGCCGATCAAGTTTATGCCATAAATAAAAGCGCAGCAGAATTAGCCCGCCAAGCGGTGTCTAGTTATCAAGAGAAAAATCCCCGTCCCTGCTTTGTGGCCGGATGCTTGGGACCCACAGCTAAAGCCGCCTCTTTTTCCCCCGATGTGAGTGATCCCAGTAAACGCAGTGTAACTTTTGATGAATTAGTGACTGCATACACCGAGCAATGCCAAGCTTTATTCGATGGCGGGGTGGATTTATTTTTAATAGAAACCGCTTTTGATGCTCTAAACGCCAAGGCGGCGCTTTATGCCTTAGAAAAGCTTTTTGACCAGTGGGGAGAGCGTTACCCAGTGATGGTTTCCGGCACGGTTTCCGATGCCAGCGGACGCACTTTAGCGGGGCAAACCGCCGAAGCTTTTGTGGTTTCGCTATCATCTTATCCTTTATTTAGTATTGGTTTTAATTGCGCCTTAGGAGCCGATGAACTTTTGCCCATTATGCGCGACACCGCCCAAGCAGCCCGGGTGCGCACTAGTACTCATCCCAACGCTGGGTTGCCTAACCAATTTGGGGAATACGACCAAAGCGCCGAGCAAATGACAGCGGTGATCAAAAAGTTCGCCCAAGAGGGTTTGTTAAATATTGTGGGCGGTTGCTGCGGTACCACTCCAGAGCATATTTCCAGTATTGCCCAAGCGGTGCAAGGTTGTGCAGTGCGCCAAGTTCCCGAAGTTAAAAATGAAAGTCGTTTGTCCGGTCTCGAAGTTTTGCGGGTGGGCAAAGAAAGCAATTTTATCAATATTGGGGAGCGTACCAACATTGCGGGTTCCCTGAAATTTGCACGCTTAATAAGGGAAGATAAGTTCGCCGAGGGCATTGGAATTGCGGTGCAGCAGGTGGAAAATGGAGCGCAAATTGTGGATGTAAATATGGACGATGGCATGATAGACTCCCAAGCGGCCATGGTTAAGTTCTTAAACTTGCTAATGACAGAACCCAATGCGGCGCGTTGTCCAGTGATGATCGACAGCTCTCGCTGGGAGGTGCTTTTGGCGGGCATGCGCTGTGTGCAAAGCAAGGGAATTGTGAATTCCATAAGCCTTAAAGAAGGAGAAGAGGTCTTTTGTCAACAAGCCGAAGAAATACGCCGGCATGGTTTTGCTTTGGTGGCTATGGCTTTTGATGAAAACGGACAAGCGGACACTTTGGCCAAACGCAAAGAAATTATAGGCCGTATGTACAAGCTTTTACTGGAAAAAGTGAAGTTCCCCGCTGAGGATATTTACTTCGATCCCAATATTTTAACCGTGGCCACGGGCATAGAAGAACACAACAATTATGCGGTGGATTTTTTAGAAACTGTAAGCTGGATAAGGGAAAATCTTCCCGGAGCCCATGTTTTAGGAGGCGTTTCTAACCTTTCCTTTTCTTTCAAAGGCAACAATGCCATTCGCGAATCCATGCATGCTAGCTTTTTGTACCACGCCACCCAGCGAGGGATGGAGTTGGGCATAGTAAATGCTGGGGTGCTTCCAGTTTACGAAGATATTCCTCTGCAAGAAAGAGAACTTATAGAAGATGTGATTTTTAATAGGCGCGACGATGCCACGGAACGCTTGGTGGATTATGCTCAAACTGTGTTGGATCGCAAATCGGGAGGGGCTGATAACAGTCAGGCTTTGCTATGGCGTTCTGAAAGCGTGGAAAAGCGTCTAAGTCATGCTTTAGTAAAGGGTTTAGACGAGTTTATTGAAGCAGATGTTGAAGAGTGCCGACTGAAAATTGACGATCCGGTGAAGGTCATTGAAGGTCCTTTAATGGATGCCATGAACACCGTGGGTGATCTTTTTGGAGCGGGGAAAATGTTTTTGCCCCAAGTGGTAAAAAGCGCCCGGGTGATGAAGCGAGCGGTGAATGTTTTATTGCCTTATATTGAGGCTACCAAAGAGGGAGGCAGCACTTCGGCAGGGAAATTAGTGGTAGCTACGGTAAAAGGCGATGTACACGATATTGGTAAAAATATTGTGGGAGTTATTTTGGGTTGCAACAACTACGAAGTAATAGATTTGGGAGTCATGGTACCGGCAGAGCAAATTGTGGCAGCTATTAGGGAACATAAGGCCGATGTGGTGGGTTTAAGCGGTTTAATAACCCCTTCTTTGGACGAAATGGTGCGGGTGGCAGCTTTGTTGCAAAGCGAAGGTATTGAAATTCCCTTATTGGTAGGGGGAGCCACCACCAGCTCTATACATACGGCGGTGCGCATTGCACCTCAATATGGCGGTCCAGTGGTACATGTTCCCGATGCTTCTAGGTCTGCTGGAGTCATGGAAAACTTGCTAAATCCCCAGAAAAAAGAGCTTTTTATTGCCGAAAACCATGCCCATCAAGAAAAATTACGGGAAAACCACCGCAAAGCTTTAAATAAGCCTCGTTTACCCTTTGCTCAAGCCCAGGTGCAGCGAGCGCAAATTGCCAACTGGGAAGCTCCAAAACCTAGCTACGAAGGTACCAAGGCTTGGAATGACATTCCCTTGGATAGCTTAGTGGAGTGGATAGATTGGACGCAGTTTTTTAGAGCTTGGGAATTTAAAGGGCTATTTCCTGCTATGTTAGAAGATGAAAATACTGGCGAAGAAGCGCGGAAGTTGTGGGAAGATGCTAAAAACTTGATTGGGGAATTGCATGAAAGCAAAAGTTTGCGAGCCCATGCAGTGGTGGCTTTTCACCGCGTGCGCAAAAGCGCTGAATTTTCCGACGATTTAGAGGTTTTAGCTCCCCAAAGCCAAGATTCTTTGGCAAAACTGCATTTTTTACGCCAACAAGCCCCCCATAGTGAAACGAATTTGACCCTGAGCTTGGCAGACTTTATCGCCGATGATAGGGAAGATTGGCTGGGCTTGTTTGCGGTTACTGCAGGCGATGGCTTGGCGGAATTAACCCAAGCCAGTCGCGATGCGGGCGATGATTATCGCGCCTTGTTGGTGCAAACCGTGGCAGACCGCTTAGCCGAAGCTTTGGCTGAGAAGATTCACTGGGAAGTGCGCACCAAACATTGGGGCTATAGCCCGGACGAAAACTTGGATCTAAAAGCTATGCTGGCCGATAAATTTCAGGGCATCAGGCCTGCGCCCGGCTACCCAGCTTGCCCAGATCATACGGAAAAAGCGACTTTGTGGAAGCTATTGCAAGCCCAAGAGCTAGGTGGCATTGAACTCACCGAGAACTTTGTGATGATGCCCGTGGCTTCGGTGAGTGGCTATTATTTTGCCCACCCCGAAAGTCGCTTTTTGGGCGTAGGACGCATCGGAGAAGATCAGGTGGAAGACTATGCCCGTCGCAAAGAGCTGCCCAAAAGCGAAATGGAAAAATGGCTGCGCCCCGTTTTGGGCTATGAGACCAGTGTTTTGTAGGGAGTTAGCATGAACACGCCAGAAGATTGGACAAAATATGCCGATGAAGTGCCGGCACGGGGCTTGACCATAGATGATGTGGATTTATGGCTTTTTAAAGATTATTTTAAGAAAAATTACGGCGAAGAACTGGAAAAGCAACCCAATGATTTGCAAACTATTTTAAACAATATGAATTTGGCTAACGGAGAGGAGTTAAACCTAGCTGGAGCTTTGCTTTTTAGCAGAAATACCCAGTACAAATTGCCTTTATTTATGGTAAAAGCAGTGACCAATGCCCTGATTCACCGAGATTACTTTGTGTCTGCACCCATCCGGGTTTTTGTGTTTAGCAATAGAGTGGAAATCATCAGTCCTGGGCATTTACCCAATAAACTCACTGTGGAAAACATCAAAGCCGGTAATTCCAACATTCGCAACCCCATTTTGACATCTTTTGCTTCTAAAATCTTGCCCTATCGTGGCTTAGGCACCGGCATTCGCCGCGCCCTCGAAGCCCACCCCGACATTGAATTCATTGACGACCGAGAAGCTAACTTCTTCCATGTGGTGATCCATAAATAGGGTTAGGGGTGTTGCTGAATGGAATCTGAAGTGGCTGTTATCTAGACCAAATTAGGTGAAACTCAACTTCTAAATCGCTAGTTTTTAAAGTAAAGACATCATTATACTTTGAAGTGATAAATTGATTGGCTGAGAAGTAAAAGCCACTCATAAAATCATCTGCAGCTAAATCTTCATCCCAAAGCTCAAAAACATAATCTGTACTAAAATTAGTGATTTTGTAAGGGTTTTTTAAAGAATAAGTCAGTGGTATATCGCTTGAAGTAACATCAGATTCAGTCCAAGTCTTAATAGCTGAAGCACCTAATTTAGTTTTAAGTTTGATGTAAATATCAGGGCCATCTAAGATATCCCACCCACCTCCGTTTGGCTTGGTGAGAGGGACTTTTTTTAAGACCATTTTTTTTATTTCTACAGCTCCTGGCTTTTTTATATTAATTGTTTTTGAGGACTCACTCACTCCATAACTATTACCCGCTGTAAGAGTTACTGTATATACTCCATCCATTTCAAAAGTATGACTAGGACTTTCAGAGGAAGATGTTTTATTATCACCAAAATCCCAAGAATAAGTAGTAGCATTGGTAGTAGTGTTTTTGAAAGTGATTTTAGCAGGTGCTAAATCATCGCCAGAGTAGGTAAAGTTGGCAATAGGGGCACTTTTTGAACTATTGCTTCCACTAGGTGAGTATGGATTGGAGGGGTCATAGTAATAATCATCTTCAGAGTCATTGTTAAAACTACCACAAGCTGATAAAAAAACTGTAGTAAAAATGGATAAGATGCAGATTTTTAAATAACCTCGGCACTTTTTCATAACAAATACTCCTTACACTCTCAGTTTATAAGTCAAGCACAAAATAGAGAGCTGTTATTTTGCGCCTAAAATGTTAAAAACACACTAAAAAGTCATAGCATGCTGAAGTTATTCGACAGCATCGCCAACGCTTGGGCATTTCCCGTGATGAATTAGCAAAGCAGCTTGATCTGCACAAAAACACTTTGTATTACATTGAAGTGGGCACCAAACGCGGTGATTATCCTTTTAGGCGGCAGCAAATTTCTCTATATCATTTTTCACGCATGGCCTATTATTTTGGCTTAACACCTAGCGAAATGCTCGGCGAAGTTTTTGCTCGGATAAATGCGGTGTGAAAGTGGGTTTTGATGCAGAATAATGTATCTTAAAGGTGTGGAGGGCATTTAAAAACTCCTATGTAATTTTGTTTTTGAGGGAAAGATGATTTATCGCGCAAAAATGCAATTTAGCCATAGTTTACTTTCATTACCAGAATCAGGTATGGGATATCAAATCATAAGTGCAAACCGATCTGGTTCTTACACAACTACAGAAGAAGATTATTTGCTCTGCAAAAATAATGATGATGATCCTATAGACAGATATGCTTTGCCAAATAATGAGTCTATAAAGTGGGTTTTCTACATTAGACCTGATTCAAATGATCAATACAGACCAGGAATTGTTCAGCCTGCAAATAACCATAGTGGTGGTGGGGAAGAGGCGCTTTTTGACCAAGGAACATCCAATGAAACCTATATTGAAAGAAAATCATACTAATATGATCTCAAAACTCGAATTACCTGCAGAAATTGTAGCCAAACTCGCAGATTTGCCAGAGCAGGGCATGGGCTATCAAATTAAGGGAATCAGCTTTTAATCGTTTTTCGGAGCGAGCAAGATGCAATACTAGGCTTGCTAGGGAGAATTCAGGAGTAATGTTGTAGCATTTCGAGTGAATTTAATCCGACGCATAACGAAGTAGTGCACTTGCGTAGCCCGAAAGAATGGTGGTATTTTAAAAAGTAGGCGCATATTAAATTCCACTTTTCTCTTATTAGAAAACGCAGAAAGCTTAGACACGGCAGATATTAACAGTGCTGTTTTACATAAAAAAGCGTAGTAAAGCAAAGCGAAAATTCCATATATCGGCCCAAAATGCGTTTGTTGCTCACCTCTGTAACAAATATCTAACCCTTAGTCAGCTAATGCGGTATCTAGCAGAATTTAGCCTACCAATAGTGCAGTAATTTTATAAATTGTTCTCATAAAATAGTAGCATATTTGAAATTTTAGGGATGTGTATGCAAGCGCAGATTTTAGTGATTTTTGGAGCTTCTGGAGATTTAGCCCAACGCAAGTTGCTGCCTGCTTTATGTTCATTGTACGCAGGCAAAAGCTTAGCTAAAGATTTTTTGGTTTTAGGCGTGAGCCGCACCGCTAAAACCGACGATTCTTGGCGGGCAGAAATCAAATCATCTTTGCATGATAAACCAGCCATCGATGAATTTGTTAAAAATATCTTTTACCAACAAATAGATACAGCTAACCCCAATGAGTACAGCGTGTTATCCGAAAAAATTAAAGTTTTGCTTAAAGGGCGAGAGATGCCTGCCAATGTGGTCTTTTACCTAGCAGTTCCCCCGCATTTATCAGCGCAAATCCCCAGTTGGCTTGCCGCCCAAGGTTTAAACAACCAAGAGGATGGTTTTAAACGCCTGGTGCTAGAAAAGCCTTTTGGGCATGATTTACCCAGTGCTAAAAAGCTGAATATGGATTTGCTAGAACATTGGCAAGAGGAGCAAATTTATCGTATAGATCACTATCTAGGCAAGGAAACTGTGCAAAATCTGTTGGTTTTTCGCTTCGCCAATGAAATTTTCGATGCTATGTGGAACCATCGTTTTGTGGATTATGTGGAAATTACCGCTGCGGAAACCTTAGGGGTAGAAAACCGCTCCGGTTATTTTGACTCCAGCGGTTCCACCCGAGATATGCTGCAAAATCATTTGCTCCAAGTTTTAGCCATGGTGGCCATGGATCCTCCGCTAAGTTATGATGCAGAATCTGTACGCAATGAAACCATGAAAATTTTTAAATCACTGCGACCTTTCAATCAATATGATCTTGAAAATAAAGTGGTTTTTGGACAAAATATTGGCGCCAAAGTCAAGGGCGAACAAATCAAGGCATATAGAGAAGAAAATGGAGTTCCCAAGGATTCCCGCACGGAAACTTTTGTGGCGCTCAAGGCGTATATTGATCATTACAGATGGAATAATGTGCCATTTTATTTGCGCACCGGAAAGCGTTTACCCACCAGAGTTACAGAAATAGTGATTCATTTTAAACCCACTCCGCACCCAGCATTTGTGGGAAATCCCAGCGGAGTTATTGGCAATAATCAGTTGGTGATTCGCATACAGCCCGACGAAGGTATCTTGCTCAAAATAGGTCTAAAAGAGCCAGGATCTGGTTTTAAAGTTAAAACCGTAAATATGGATTTTCACTACAAAGACCTTTCTCATATTCGAGTGCCCGACTCTTATGAAAGATTGCTGATGGATGCGATGTTAGGCGATGCCACTTTGTATGCTTTAGGCCAAGCAGTAGAATATTGTTGGGAATTTGTTGATCCTATTCTACATTATAAAGAGGCAGAGGCCAAGATATGGGGATATTCTGCTGGAACTTGGGGACCATTATTGGCTGATGAACTTATGGCCAGAGATGGCAGACAATGGCGTTACCCCTGTAAATGTTTAACTTCAGATGGTGAGACTTGTGAACTATGACTAAAATAAATGATTTAATTAAAAACTTAACCATTGGAGCCGATTCCCAGGATTTAGCTCTAAAATTTATACCTTGGTTTTCTCAACTTGTCAATGAAACATTACAAGTGAAAGACCAATTTCATATTGCCATTCCTGGGGGAAGCACTCCTGGAATCTTATTTCGCACTTTAGCAGGCGCGGCAGGAAACACCCTAGATTGGGATAAAATTCACTGGTGGTGGACTGACGAACGAGTGGTGGAACCCACTAATGAAGCCTCAAATTTTGCTGCTATAAATAAAGATTTGCTACAAGTTCGTGCTATTCCCACTCAAAATATTCACCGAGTTAAGGGTGAAATAACCCCAAAAGTAGCTGGGCAATTATACGGTATAGAAATGGAAGAGGTTTTAGCCAGAAATTCCAGCAGTATTCCTTATTTTGACCTAGTGGTGCTAGGAATGGGCACTGATGGCCATGTTGCCAGTTTGTTTCCTGATAAAACCCACGAAGAACCCCATCCTTGGGTTTCTACGGTAAAGCATGAGGGGCTATATCGAGTCAGTTTGTCTTATGAAGTCATTTTGGCTTCTTTGCAAATAGCCTATTTAGTAACAGGTAGCAACAAAGCTCAGGTGGTACAAGATATTGTAACTCTAAGTGAAAAGGGTAAAAAACTTCCCGGGGGAATTATATGGGAAAAACGTCCCAATGCCCACTGGTTTTTAGATTCGGCTGCAACAAAATTAATAGCTTGAGGTAAACATGACTGAAAAAAGCGCTGATATTGCGGTAATCGGCTTGGCTGTAATGGGTCAGAACTTGATTTTAAATATGGCCGATAAAGGGCATAAGGTGGTGGCTTATAATCGCACCACTACAAAGGTTGATGAATTTGTAGCTGGCCCGGCCCAAGGAAAATCCATAGTGGGGGCTTACTCCATTAAAGAGATGAAATCTTTGCTGAAAAGGCCTCGAAAAATCATGTTTATGGTCAAGGCTGGGAGCGTGGTTGATGCGGTAATTGCTGAAGTTTTACCTTTTTTAGAAGCTGGTGATATTCTCATTGATGGGGGAAACTCCCACCATCCCGATACGGAAAGGCGTATTGAGGAATTAGCCAAGCACGGCATCCTCTATGTGGGTACAGGTATTTCTGGGGGTGAAGAAGGAGCCCGACATGGACCTTCTATTATGCCCGGTGGCGATGAGCAAGCTTGGCCTCATATCAAAGATATTTTCCAAAGCGTAGCGGCCCGAACCCCCCAGGGCGATATTTGCTGTGATTGGGTGGGTGAGGGCGGAGCGGGGCATTTTGTGAAAATGGTGCATAACGGCATTGAATATGGCGATATGCAGTTAATAGCTGAAGCCTGGGATTTATTGCGGCGGGTGGGCGCTTTAAGTGATGAAGAAATAGCCGCAACTTTTGCGGAGTGGAACTCCGGAGATCTGGAAAGCTATCTGATAGAAATCACCGCTGAGATTTTGCAGCGCCGCGAGGCTGACGGCAAACTTTTGGTGGATAATATTTTGGATGCCGCCGGCCAGAAAGGCACGGGCAAGTGGACTGGTATCGAAGCCCTCGATTTTGGCGTCCCCTTGACCTTGATCACCGAAGCAGTTTTCGCCCGTGCCTTGTCTGCACTTAAAGCGGAGCGCGTGCAGGCGGCGCAAATTCTTCCCGCGCCCGCCATAGTTTCTCCCGCCGATAAAAAGCTTTTTGTGGAGCAAGTGCGGCAAGCGCTTTTTGCTTCTAAACTGATATCTTACGCCCAAGGTTTTATGATGATGCGCGCTGCCGCAGCGGAAAAAGACTGGGATTTAAACTATGGCTCCATAGCTATGCTGTGGCGTAGCGGATGCATTATTCGCAGTGCTTTTTTGGATAAAATCCGCGATGCCTATGAGCGTAGAACTGATTTACCTAGCTTGGTTATAGATCCGTGGTTTGCGGAGCAATTATTGCAAAGCCAAAGTGGTTGGCGTGCAGCGGTGGCCAGTGCGGTGCAAAATGGCATTCCACTCCCGGCCATGACTTCTGCACTATCTTTTTACGATGGCTATCGCAGTGAAGTTTTGCCTGCTAATCTTTTACAAGCTCAAAGGGATTATTTTGGCGCTCATACCTATGAGCGCATAGATAAACCCCGCGGAGAATTTTATCACACGGATTGGATAAATAGTGGGGCTTTCGCCCAAAGTGGCAGTTATTCCGCTTAAACTTCAGCGTCAATATCTTTGCCATAGATATTTTCTATGGCATCGGAATATTCTATATCTATTTTATGCCTTCTGATTTTCAGAGTAGGGGTAAGTAAACCAGACTCTGGAGTCATAGTATCAGGTAAAATTACCCATTTTTTGATTTGTTCCCATTCATTTAATTTGGAATTAACCCTTTTTATGCGCCTATCGATGCGATGTTTAATACGTTTTGATTGAGTGGCTACTTTAGGGTCATAATTTGCTTCTGTTTTTCTCAAAAACGCTGCGCATTGCACATGATTTAAGAAAATTAAAGCCGAAGTAAACTTTTTATTGTCCGCTATCACCACTGCTGTTTCTATAAAAGGGTCTCTCATAACTTCGTTTTCTATGGGCACAGGAGAAATGTATTTACCAGTGGAAGTTTTAAATAACTCTTTTAACCTTCCAGTGATAAATAAGTATCCGTTTTCGTCTATGTAGCCAGTATCTCCGGTTTTAAGCCAGCCATCATCACAGAAAGCTTCTTTGGTGGCCTCAGGGTTGTTATGATAGCCTCGCATATTACCCGGAGAAAGCACTTCTATTTCATCATCTTTACCTATACGCATCTTTACGCCGGGGAAAGCTGGTCCCACTGAACCTATATTTATATGATCTTTGTATTCTGCTGCTAAAGTGGGACTAGATTCTGTAAGACCATAACCTTCGTAAACCGGTAAGCCGATGTTGAGTAAAAATCTATGCACCACAGCGTTTAAAGCTGAGGATCCAGAAACAATTAAATTTATGCGACCACCTAAGGCTTCGCGCATTTTCCTATAAACCAAAGCATTCCACACATACCAACGCCAGCTTTTATTAAGAGGATCCCCAGATCGAGCATATCTAATGGCACCCATTAAAATAAACTTTTTAATACCTCTAGCACTTTGGGCAGAGCTAGTTAAAGCTTCGTAAAGCCTTTCTAAAATGCGAGGTACCATGGTGACAGAAGTCGGTTTTACTTCTTTTAAATAAGAACCAATCAATTTAGGCTCAGACCCAAACCAAATTGGCAGGCGTTGAGAACTAAAATAATAAACAGCCATGCGTTCAAAAATATGAGCCACGGGTAAAACGCTCAACACCACATCTTTTTCAGAATCCACTTGGAAAATTGTTTGGGCAGATTCAAATTGGAAAAGTAAGTTGCCGTGAGATATTTCCGAACCTTTAGGAAAACCAGTGGAACCACTAGCATAAACGATGGTGGCAATATCGTCTCTTTGTAATTTGCTAATTTCATTGTCAAACCAATTGCTGTCATCTGCTTTTTTCAGTTCATCCCCTTTGTGCAGGAGATCGTTTAAGGATAATGCTTTGGGCAAATCTTGGTGGTTATGGAAGCAAATTACTGTTTCTACCTTTTGTAAAAGCTTCTTTTGATCATTGTTAAAATTATTGGGGTCATCTATGAAAATGATTTTGACTTCCGCATCACGACACTGAAATTCAAAGTTTTCCAAGGATAAGTTTAAAAAGAAAGGTACGGTCCAGCCTCTGCAAGTTTGGGTGGCTAAATCACATAAAATCCAAAATGGGGAAGAGGGAGCCATTATGGCCACAGTTTGTTTAACTTCTAAGCCTAAGTCATGCAAAGCCCAGGAAAGATTTTGCCATTGCTCCAAAAACTCCACAGCACTATAATGGTTCCATTTGCCTTGAAAATGATAATGGTATTCCACGGGTTGGGAAGCTGTTAATACACTCTTCATCATTTCGGGAATGGATTGATATTCTGGTTTTGACATGGCTATACTCGCTTTTTAATTGTTTGCCAAACTTAATATAATACTAAATTCTTCTTTATTAATAGGCATTATAGATAATCTATTGCCTTTGCGTAACAAATTCATTGTCGCTAGTTCGGGGACTTCACGCATTTCAGCCAAGGAAACTAGGCGAGGAAGGCGTTTTACAAATTTAAGTTCTACCAAAATCCAACGGGGGTTTTCGGGAGAACTTTTAGGGTCAAAATACATACTTTCAGGGTCGAAAGCGGTGTGGTCTGGCTTAGCCTCTGAGGTTACTTTGCAAACACCCACCACACCAGAGGGTTTAGAGTTAGAGTGATAAAACAAAACCATATCACCTATGCGCATTTGGTCACGCATAAAATTGCGGGCTTGGTAATTGCGCACTCCATCCCAGGCTTCAATACGATTTTTTTCCATATCATCAATGGAAAATGTATTGGGTTCAGTTTTAACCAGCCAATAATTCATAGTCATTCTCTACTATTTAGCTTAATTGCGGCCAAAGCAATACTTCTTTTTCGAGCTTCCTCTTGTAAATCTACTGCTTCATCGAATTCATCGATGATTTCACTGCCCAATAGAGTTTCTAATACATCTTCTAAGGTGGCAATACCTGCCATACTACCATATTCATCTACCACGCCCATAATATGGGTGCGCTGGTTAAGTAATTTTTGCAGAAGAGAGGCTACGCTCATGGAATCGGGAATCATTTTTAAAGGTCGCATAAATTTGCGTAATGCCTGATCACCTTTGCCTTCTAGCAAGGCATTAAAAACTTCGCGCCTTAAAATAAGACCTACCCATTCATCTTCTTTTTCTAGATAAATGGGAATGCGTGAAAAAGGCCATTGATTGTTTATTTCTAAGCTTTCTTTGATGCTGGCATTGCCGTTTAGGGTAAATGCCACCTGCCTTGGAGTCATAATAGAGCGCGCTGAAACCGACTTTAGGTTCACGGCATTTTTAACAATTTCTGCTTGTTGGGGGTCAATAATTCCATCATCTTTGCTTAATTCTGCTAAGCTGATAATATCATCCCGGGTGTATTCTTGGTTTTTTTCGCCAGTTAAACGACTAGTCAAGCGCACGCTCAGCCAGATTAAACCGGTAAAATTCAAAATTTTGGTGAGGTAAAAAAACACCAAGGCCACAAAGGGGCCAAGCACGCGATTTTGCTTGACGCCTACCGTTTTAGGGACAATTTCGCCAAACAATAAAATAAAAACCGTCATGACCCAGGGTAAAATCATCTGCTGGGTAGGGGATAGGTGTTGAGCTGCCAAGCGGGTGGCCATCGAAACTGCAAAAGTGTTGGCTAGGGTATTGACAATCAAAACCGAAGCGATGTAGTGCTCCATATTGTTTTTAATATCGAGCATAAAGCGCGAGCCCCAAGCGCCCTTACTAGCCAAATGCTCGGCGGTGTTGCGGGGATAACTATAAAAAACCGCTTCAGAAATAGAACAACAAGCGGAAATGGTCAGCGCTCCGATTACAGAAAAAATAGTCCACATTACGGAATCGCCTCATAAGTTATGGGACAAAAGGCCCAAATTTGTGTTTGAGTTAACTGGGAGATAGTAGCGGCTGCGCTTTGTGCTGCGTTTTGTGCTGCGTTTTGCGTAAAAATCTTGGGAACCCCGGATGCAGTGGTACTGTAATACTTAAGTTCTAATTTAACATTATTTTTGATTTTCGCCATCTCTTTAGCTTTTTTTATGGCTAAATCTAAACCACCGATGCTATCAATCAAGCCATTTGCGTGGCCTTCTATCCCTGTAAACACTTGTCCTTCTGCTAAACTATCTATTTCTCTATAAGTTTTACGGCGAGATTGGGCAATGGAATTAACAAAACGATGATAGAAATCATCCATGCTTTTTTGCAAAATTTGGGTTTCAGCTTCGCTAAATCCTCTAAAAAAGCTTTGCCCATCAGAGCTGGGATGAGTTTTTACACCATCGCGGTAAATATCGGTTTTTTCTAATAGGTTTTCTGCCACTACTTTACCGCCGAATATGCCAATGCTACCTATAATACTAGTGGGTTCTGCTACAATATAATCTGCCGTTGCGGCGATATAATACCCTCCCGAAGCTGCGGCATGAGATAAGCTGGCTACCACTGGAATACCTAATTCTTTGCTATAACTTCTAATGTTATGCCAGATATTTTCTGAAGCTTGGGCTGAACCTCCGGGAGAGTTTATGCGCAGCACTAAAGCCTTGATACCCCTGTCTTTACGCAGCTGCATTAAAGTTTCTCTTAAGCTGGCATCTCCTATGGTGGGATTAGAGAAAATGGTGGGGCTATGGGAAATTCCATCTAAAATGTCTCCTTCTAAATGGAGGACCGCAATGGAAGATTTGGCATGCCATGAATTATCTCGAAAATCTCTGGGAGCATACTGCCAATAGGGGATAAATGGTCCAGGCCAAGCCAGCCATTTACGCAAATCATCATAATATAAAACTTCATCGACCAGGCCCCATTTTTTAGCTTCAGCAGATGTTAAAAAAGGATTATTTGCCATGGAATCCAAGACTTCGGGGCTAATATTTCGAGATACGGCAATGCTATCTCTATATGTATTCCATAAGCTTTGTGCTAAATCTTGGTAATTTTGACGAGCTTCGGGGGACATAGCCGAATCAGTCCAGACTTCAGGAGCGCTTTTCCAACGGCCATGTTTTACCATTTGCACTTCTATGCCTAGCTTAGCCAAAGCTTTTTTGTAATAGAGTTGTTGAAAGCTAATGCCACGCAAATGCACCATGGCACTGGGCTGTATAGCTAAGCTATCCACCGCTGCCG
>JAAZFC010000095.1 GCA_012511955.1 Fibrobacter sp.
ATTTGCTCGCCTTCGCTAAAGTTAGCAGCGCAACCTTGGTTAATTACATGAAAACGCATGGAAAAATGATTTTAGCCTTCGCAGGCTTCTTGCATAAGTTGTAGCATTTCTTTAACCGCTCTTTCCATACCCACTAAAGCTGCGCGGGAAACAATGGAGTGGCCAATATTTAGCTCTTCTATACCTTCAATGGCTGCGATATACTGCACATTGCGGTAATTTAGTCCATGCCCTGCATTTACACGGAGACCGTATTTAGTGGCTAAAGCCACCATATCATGAATTTGGGAAAGTTCTTTTTCTAATTCCGCTTGGCCAGCTTTTTCAAAAGATTCCGAGAAAAAGCCTGTATGGATTTCCACAAAATCAGCACCAGCTTTGCGCGCTGCTTTGATTTGGTCTGTTTCAGGATCCACAAAAAGAGAAACTACAATATCATTGTTCTTTAAAGTTTGCACCGCTCGGCTAATTTCATCTAGTTTTACCGCTACATTGAGTCCACCCAAAGTGGTAATTTCTTCACGGGTTTCGGGTACTAAAGTTACTATATCGGGTAAAACATCAATGGCAAACTGTAACATTTCAGGGGTAGCCGCCATTTCTAAATTTAAATGAGTGGTTACTACGCCACGCAATAAGCGCACATCGCGCTCTTGAATATGCCTGCGATCTCCTCGTAAGTGTACGGTAATACCGTGGGCCCCTGCGAGTTCTGCTAAGACGGCTGCAGCCACGGGGTCGGGTTCGCGTATTTTTCTTGCCTCGCGAATGGTGGCAATATGATCAATATTTACACCTAAGTGCTTTTTCATACAAACTCCTTAATCAATTTGCGACATAATGTCTGAAAGTTTAACAATTTCTGTGCCTCTTTCTTGAGCTTTGGTATATAAATCATGAATGGCTGCTATATTTTGTTCACTAACTGGTAAGAACAATGTGGCTGATCCAGTGCGATTAGCTATGGTCATGGCTTTATCCATAGCCAAGTCTATTTGCGATTGTGCAGTGATTTCAGCTGCTCTACATTTGACATTTAGTTGCTGACAAGTCTCTGTGACTTTAGAAAATTTGTTAGCACTTAAATCAATCATCCACATTCTTTTTTTACTGACTTCGGTTAATAGTGCTTGCAATAGTGGTTTATGTTCCACTGCTTTTTCGCCAGAATGAGTAGCAAAACCCACCGATTGCGGTAAAAACTTTTGCACATCATTTATTTTATCGGCGATTTCTTTGGGACTATGGTGCAAAAGAATAGCGTTAATGCCTGCTTTTACATAGGGATAATTATAGGGTTCCATAGGTAGCCAAGCAATTATTTCTTTATTAGCTAGTTTATCTAAATCGTGTCTAAGAACTTTGCTGGTGTCATAAGGCTGCACCAAAAGTGAGTATGGACAGGGAAGGGAGTTTAAACTGTTGAGTACAGGTATAGATAAATTAGAATCTACAGTAAAAGCGACCCCCAATTGAGAAGAGTTTTCTAAATAAGTGCTACCTATTACAAGATCCACAACGAAAGTGTCATTTTTATTGTTTGTATAACTTAAACGCGCCGAGGGAGTGTGATAGTTTAATTCCTGCATCTTTATGACCTTGCCTTTTTGAGCTACAATGCTTTTTTGGGCACGCAATAAATATACTGGCATGGAAATACCTTTGCCAAGTTCCCACCTAGTACGCTGATTCCTAATTTTAGTACTTATTACAGGCAAGGCGCTTTCTAGTTGTTGGTTGAAGTCTTGGAGTGGACTATCTTCGTCATCTATACCTGTAGAATCATCAGACAATGCAATGATAAAGTTTTGTGGTTTTAAAAACTCTACTTTAGGTAAGATTATGCCCACTAGCGCGAAAAAAGATAGCACTAATAAAAATATGATAATGTGACGTACAAAATGCATGGGGCAAAAATATAGCTAGATTATAATTATATGTTAATTGGTGCAATAGTAGGAGCTACAGGTGTAGGCAAAACGGAGTTATCTATCGATATAGCTAAGTGTTTGGATGTAGAGATAATTTCCATGGATTCTCGGCAAATTTATAAAGGAATGCCCATAGGAACCGCGCAACCAACTCAAGTTCATAGAACTAGAGTTAAACATCATTTAGTAGGCTTTTTAGAACCTACGGAAAGATACAGCGTGGGTAAGTATATTAAAGCTGTGGAAGAAATTATAACTGCAAACCCTGGGAAAAAGTATTTATGTGTAGGTGGCACAGGTTTTTATTTAAAAGCTTTGCAAGAAGGTATGTCCCCGTTACCTGAAATAAATTTGGAATTGAGAAAAAGGTTGGAAAATATTTTAAAAAGGAAAGGACTTCCTTTTATATATAGATGGGCGCAAAAAAATGATCCCAAGGGAGTAGAGGGGGTGGATACTCAAAATACACATAAGATTATGAGAGTGTTAGAAGTTAGTTTACAGGCAAAACAACCGTATTCAGAGCTGATAAAGAAAAAGGAAGGTGGTTGGGGGACTTTTCCTGTCTTGTGGTTAGATCTTCCTAGAGAAGAGTTGTATAAACGCATAGAACAAAGAGCTTGTGAGATGATAGCAATGGGTTGGGCAGAAGAAGCCATGGGATTAGCAAAGAAATATGGGTCTCAGAGTCCTGGCTTGGAGAGTTTGGGGTACAGAGAAATAATTGCGAATAATGGTGAAATTAATACAGAAATTACTGAAAAAATTATTCGCACTACGCGAAATTATGCAAAAAGGCAAATAACTTGGTTTAAAAATCAACATAAAACCCTTAAAAAGTCGCCTAAAAGTGATTTTTTTGGAAAAAAAGAAGAAATATTGAATTTTTTCACATAATTACCCTTGACAGGGGTTTTATAAAGATGTAATATTGACGCCACTTAATTCGAAAGCCCAAGCGGCTTTAAGTTTTTTGAAGAAATTGGAAATATGCTTAAGTTAGGGCTCATGA
>JAAZFC010000096.1 GCA_012511955.1 Fibrobacter sp.
GTAATCTTAAATGCCAGAGGAAAATCTTTGTCCCGCATGGGAGCTTGGAAAATTTTGCAACGCTTGGCTGTAAATCAGAGCAAAGCTATTTACCCCCATATTTTACGCCATTCTTTTGCTACGCATCTTTTAAAAGGCGGCATGGATTTGCGAGTTTTACAAGAATTGCTTGGGCATTCTGATATAAGCACCACACAAATTTATACTGAACTTGATAAATCTTATCTAAAAGAAGAACACAAATTTTTCCACCCTAGAGAAAAGTAATTTACACAAAAAAACAACTTATTTATAAATTTGTAAAAATATACTTGTTTTATTAAAAAAATCGTGATAGAATGTTGTAAAGAACAGAACATATCACCATTGAAAAATTGGAGTATAAATGAAAGCAGAGCATATAAATCCTTTTTTGAAATCCACCATTGATACCTTTGATACAATGCTCAAAAAAAAAGCAGTTCCCGGCAAAATTTTCTTACGCACTAAGCCTCACAATGCAGATATTTCAGGCGTAATTGGTTTATCTGGAGATATTAGAGGAGCTGTGGTAATGGCTTACCCTAAACAAACTGCGATTAATGTAGTTTCAGCTTTTTTAGGAGAAGAAGTAACAGATTTTGACGAAGATGTTTCGGATGCCATTGGGGAACTAACAAACATAATCACTGGCTATGCCAAAAGAGATCTCACTGATCTTGACTTGTCTATATCTCTACCCAGTGTCATACGCGGTGCTAACCATTTAGTAGATATGCCCAAAAATGCGCCAGTGGTATGCATTCCTTTTGATGGGGACTGTGGAGAATTTGTCATAGAAGTAAGCATGATTGGTAAAGAATAGGGATTAAAGTGAAAATATTACTTGTTGATGATTCTAGTACTATGAGGCGCATTCAGGCGAATACGCTTAACTCGTTGGGTTACGATGATCTCGTACAAGCTGAAGACGGAGCTGACGCTCTTAAGCAGTTAAAAGCAAATCCCGATGTAAAATTAGTGCTGTTGGATTGGAATATGCCAAATATGAATGGCTTGGACTGCCTTAAAAGCATCAAAGCCAACCCTGACACCAAAGATATACCCGTAATGATGGTAACATCTGAAGCTGAAAAAACAAGAATAATTGAAGCTGTGCAAGCTGGAGCTACTAATTACTTGGTAAAACCCTTTGACGCAGAAGCGTTAAAGGCAAAAATTCAAGCAATTTTAGGATAGATTTGTTGTTTTATTAAAAAAAGTGGTCCTATTAACCACTTTTTTTGTCGTTTCTTTCTTTAAAATTTAATTGAACTAATACTTTTGTTAACTGAGCTTCTTCCACTGGTTTGATTAAATATGCCTCACACCCTTCATTAAAGGAATCTATAATATCTTTACGATCATCTAAAGCCGTAGTCATGATTATTTTGGCTTGTTTATCTTCTGGAATATTGTTTTCAACCTCGAATCTACGAATTCTTCTTAAACACTCCATACCATCCATTTCTGGCATCATTATGTCTAAACAAATAAGATCAAAAGGGTCATCCCTATGGGCGAGTTCAAAAGCTTGTATAGCTTCTAAACCATTGGTAGCAAACACACAACTACCATAGTCTTTTAAGTACACATTTAACAATCTGCGACTGGCATAATTATCATCAGCTATTAAAATTTTCATATTATAAACTTCCTATAAAAGTTATATTACGAAAAGAAATAAATTAAAGCAAGTAAAAAAAACTTTAAATTAAGTGTTTGCATTTACCGTAGCGGGAGCTTCCGATGGACGGCGCCAAGAATGCGCCAAACTAGAAATATAGTGCATAAAGGATAGCACGCCTACTGACAGGAAGCCTATGGCATAAAGAGCCAAAAAGGGGCCTATTAAGTAATTGCGGGCATCTATGTACTCCAACAGCCCCCACACACAATAAGCTCCTACAGCCATTTCTATAATAGCTAGCACTGGGAACTTTTGTCCATAACTACTTACAGACTTATTTCCTTTTTTAGGAGTACGCACAAAAGCACCCTTGCCACCAAATAGAGCAGACAGTACAGCCCTAGTGTTATTAATGGCAATACCTACTCCCAAACTCATCAACATAGGTAAAGCTAAAAGCCTAACATGCCAACCCTTGTACCCCGAACTGTTTTGCGCCACAAAATAAAGTACAGAGGGGGCAATAGCCGCCATGATAATAAAGAAAAACAACATATAAAAGAAAGCACCAGTTATATTAAGATCGTACCAAGCAAGCAAAGGGAAAGCTAAAAGAGCAGTTAAAAGCATAAAGGGGTGAATCATATAGTGAGTGGTGTGCATAAAAGACTGCCACTTCACGCGCAAAGGTATGTCTTTGGCTTTGAAAATTTTGGGTAAAACTTTTTTCGCTGTTTGTATAGAACCTTTAGCCCAACGGAATTGTTGGGTTTTAAAAGCATTAATATCAGAAGGTATTTCAGCGGGTACAATCACATCAAAAACAAACTTCATCCGCCAACCAGCTAATTGCGATCTATAAGAAAGATCCATATCTTCAGTGAGAGTGTCGCCTTGCCATCCCCCAGCATCGTCAATAGCTTGGCGGCGCCAAATTCCAGCAGTACCATTAAAGTTCATAAACAAATTACCCCAAGCACGGGCGGATTGTTCGATGACAAAATGACCATCTATTCCTATGGATTGCGCTAGAGTTAGACCAAATTCGTTGAGATTTAAGTGTCCCCAACGCCCTTACACCCATCCAATTTCTCGTTGCAATACCAAATAAGGCACGGTACGCATCAAAAAATCTGGAGAAGGAACAAAGTCAGCATCAAAAATAGCCACAAATTCACCGGTGGCTGATTTAAGACCTTCTTTTAAGGCACCAGCTTTATATTCTGTACGAATTTTACGATGTATAAGTTCTATGTTAAAGCCTTTGGCTTTCATTTCTGCCACTTTGCGACGCGAAACATCTATGCACTCATCCGTGGAATCATCGAGCACCTGAATTTGATGTAAATGTATGGGATAATCTATGGCACAAACAGTATCTATTAAACGCTCTACGCAGTTAGCTTCGTTAAACACAGGGAGCTGAGTGGTTACTTTAGGAAAGTCTTCTTGGGGAGTCTCTCTTAAAAATTTTAAGAGATTCCTTCGATCGTTTAACCTAACTGTTCTGCTGTTTCGGAGAAACAAAAATATAGAGTAGTAGCAATTAAAACCATAAGCTACAAGCCCAACGCCAGCTATGACATATAAAACAAATAAAGCATTGAGTAGGTACTGACTTAGCATTAACAAATCCTTATGATAGCTTTAAAGTTGAAAAATATAGTAAAGCATTATAAATTGTGGACTTAGCAAGCGGTTTTTGTTATCTTCTATGATATGAGTGATAGACATGAAGAATTTGCGGGTAAAAATGCCGCTATGAGTAGAGCTTGGGGTGCTAGTAAGCCCAAAGTAAGAAAAAAGAAAAATGAGCCCAAAACTGGCATCTGTGAAAAATGCCAACAAGAAAAAATGGTGCGCTCTTACAGAGTAAGGTTAAATGACCGTAGTGAGGGCGTGGCATCTTATGGTTTTACTAGCCGTGTTTTATGCGAAGAATGCAGATTTCAAGGTAAGCCCCGCAAAAAAGAAGAAGCTTTATCGGACAAAGCAATAAAAAGTATGTTGCGTAACGCTAAAAGAAGCCTGCGTTAATATTTCAATAGCTTTTTTATGATGAAATAGCACCCACAGCTCTTTTTAAAATACTGATATTTGCGGCGGTAGCGCATGATTGTTCTCCCATGATTTGTCGATATTTGCGAGCTCCTGGTTGTCCTGCAAAAAGGCTGAGTATATGCTTAGTCATTAAGTGCAAGGGCACGCCTTTTTCCATTTGCTTAGCTATATAAGGCTCTAAGGAAAGCAAATATTCTTTTTGAGATTGCGGTTCTGCGGTGGGCTTTTCTCCAAAAATCTTTTGATCAACTTCGCGCAATATCCACAAATTTTCATATATGCCCCGCCCCATCATTACTCCGTCAAGCTTGGTGCCCGAGATGATTTGATTCTGAACTTCCGCATATACGGGATGCGTTCCTTGGAGTAAGATTTGAACTTCGTCTAAGCTTCTAATACCTCCATTTATGCTAAAACCTTTGGATGGCAAAAGGCTTTTTAAACGCAAAACTTTGGCATAATCTAAAGGGGGAACATCGCGGTTTTCTTTGGGACTTAAGCCTTTGAGCCAGGCTTTGCGAGCGTGGATTATCCAATGATCTACCCCAGCAGCATCTACAGTACGCACAAAATCTGCTAAAAACTCCCAAGAATCTTGATAATCTATGCCCAAACGAGTTTTAACCGTGACGGGGATTTTAACTGCAGCCTTCATGGCGGCAACGCATTCTGCCACCAGCTCTTTATGATTCATTAAGCAAGCACCTATACGCCCGCTTTGCACTCGGTCTGAGGGGCAACCGCAGTTCAAATTAACTTCGCTGTAGCCATATTCTTCGGCCATTTTTGCACTTTGGACCAAAGCTTTGGGATCGCTTCCCCCTAGCTGCAATGCCAAAGGTAATTCTTCGGAATTGTAGCGCAAATGCCGGTGGGAATCTCCAAGTAAAATTGCGCTAGTAACCACCATTTCTGAGTAAAGCAGCGCGTTTTTGCTAAGAGCACGCATAAAAAACCGTGCGTGCCTATCGGTCCAATCCAACATGGGCGCCACGGATAAACGACGATTAAAAATCAAAGGATCTGTGGAGCTAAAATCTTCATTTTTCAACGACATAACTATTCTCTATTAAACCAACGCATTAAAATATGAATATCTGTAGGTCGCACTCCCGCAATGCGTGCCGCTTGCCCCAAAGTTAGTGGTCGCATAGCTAATAAACGCTGTTTGGATTCTGCACTAAGAGAATCCACTTGATTATAATCAAAATCAGCAGATAAGGGAAAGCTTTCCATTTTGCGTTGTTGTTCTATATCCCTCTTTTGTCTTTCATAAAAACCACTGTACAATTCTTGGGCATAAATATGCAACCATTCTATGTCTTTAAGTGAAAACTTGAGCTGAGATATATGTTCAGACTGAACTAATTGCTTTATTTTAGACAAAGAAACCCCGGGGCGGCGCATAAAACTCATCCATTTAAGGCGATCTTGGGGGGGATTTTGCCCAGAATCCCGCAATAAAAGCTCAACCTGTTCGGAAGTGGGAGAATTTTGCTCCAACCAATGGCGCACTGCGACAATTCGCTCTTGACTTTGCTCAAAAGCATGCCATTCACTATCATTTAACATGCCCAATTCCCTGGCTTTGGGGCTTAACCTTTGGGCGGCATTATCGTGGCGTAAAAACAAGCGGTATTCTGCTCTGCTAGTGAACATCCTATAGGGTTCAATCAGTTCAATGCTGGTTAAATCATCTAGCATCACCCCCACATAAGATTCCGAGCGTCCAGGCACCCAAGGAGCCTTTTTTTGTACATATAAAGCGGCATTTATTCCAGCGATTATCCCCTGCCCAGCGGCTTCTTCGTAGCCCGAAGTGCCGCAAACCTGACCCGCAAACCACAACCCCGCATGTTTTTTACTTTGCAGAGATGGATGCAATTGCGTGGCGTCTATCCCATCGTATTCTACCCCATAGCCGTAGAAGTCCACCTCGCAATTTTCCAATCCTGGCACCGTGCGCAAAGCATTTAATTGCGTTTCAGCGCTCAAACTAGAGAAAAAGCCGTTGACATAAATGCTACCCCCACTTAGACTTTCGGGTTCTAAAAATAACTGATGAGAACTGCGGTCCGAAAATCGGGTTATTTTTTCTTCGATGGTGGGGCAATAGCGTGGTCCTGTGCCTTTAATTTCACCGTTAAAAAGAGGACTTTCCGCAAAACCTTGGCGCAAAATTTTATGGGTTTGCTCATTGGTTCGCGTAATCCAGCACACGGCTTTGTTGGTCAAAGTTTTAGGGTCTGTGGAGCTGGAAAAAGTCTGGGGTTGCTCGTCTCCCTTTTGCACCTCGCATTTACGGTAATCTATGGATTTAGGGTCTAAACGCGGGGGAGTTCCCGTTTGAAAGCGTTTTAAAGCTAAACCCAGCTTTACCAAAGACTTAGAAAGCGCCGTGGCAGAAGTCTCGCCAATGCGCCCTCCAATGGACTTTTCTCTACCAATAAACATTTTAGAATCTAAAAAAGTCCCCGCGGTAAGCACCACTGCACGGGCAGAAAAACTTTGGTTTGAAGCTAATTTTATACGCCAAAAACCACCATCTGCTTCTAGGCTTAGCACTTCACCTGCTAAAATATTTAAGCCATCCAAAGACTCCATGGTTTCTTGGGCCAATTGTTCATACAAATACATATCAGTTTGACAACGAGGTCCCCACACCGCTGGCCCTTTGGATTCGTTGAGCATTCTAAATTGGATTCCTGCTCTATCGGCTAATTTGCCCATCAAACCGCCTAAAGCATCGATATCTCGCACAATTTGACCCTTTCCTACCCCGCCAATGGCAGGGTTACAAGGCATTTTGCCAATGGTCTTAGGGTTCATGGTCAAAAGCGCCACTTTTAAGCCCATTTTCCACCCCGCATGAGCTGCTTCTATGCCGGCATGGCCCCCACCAACAACTATGATATCGTAATCTGTTCCCATATTAACTCACTAAGATAGTATATGCACCACAATCCCCGCCAAATGACTAGCAGCGTGCAAGCCACTACCCACAAAATCTTGGTCTTGGCCAAAATGCTGGACTTTTATTTTCCCCAATTTAAGCTGTTTCACAGTTTTTTGCGCCAAAGCAGATAAGTCTTGGCTAGATAAAGCATTGCAATTAGTCGCCACCAAAAGACTTCCCTTGGAATTCAACACACTTAAACATTGCTCCATAAGTTCAGGCAAGGCATTTTGCACACGAAAAATATCTTTTTTAGAGCGACTAAATGTTGGCGGATCCAACACAATATGATCAAACTTTAATCCTTTGCGTCTTGCCCAGTTTAGATATTGTCGTGCATCGCCTCTGAAAAACTCTCCTTTTTGAGCTTCTATGCCATTGGTGGCATAATTCAATTGCGTGCGACCATGAATTTTAGAGCTAATATCTACATTCACCACTTTTTGCGCCCCCGCCAAGCGGGCATGCACCGAAAAAGAGCCAGTATAGCTAAATAAGTTGAGCAGACTTTGACCAGGCTTTATTCTTTGAGCCAAGGCTAGCCTTTGAGCACGCATATCTAAAAACAAGCCAGGATTTACCGTATCTAGCAAATCCACTACAAAAAAAACATTCCCTTCTTGCACTGTGCATTGGCTGTTTTCGCTCTTGCCTCGCAATATTTCGAGCGGTGCTTGGGACAAAAGCTTGCCATCAGCAGAAAAACGCCCTTTTACCACCATAAAATCCACAGGAGTCAATTGCTCCATAAATGCTGCGATAAATCCAAGATGTTCTTGCCAAACAGGGTGATAAAGAGTTATTTGAATATGGCGATTATAAACATCTATTACCAAATTTTCCAAAGCATCCCCCACACCATTGCACCAGCGAAAAGCATTACTAGACAACACCATGTTTTTGCGCAAAAAACCTGCTTGGCGCAAATTTTCAGCAATAATATCTCGGTGGGGAACTTTCATAGGGTAAATTTAACAATAGCCAGAATATTTTGCCTTTAAGTAAATCTCTTTAAGAAGATTTTGCCCCTAAAAAGCTGGATTTATGCAGTTTTTGCATAAAATGATCTAATAAAACGCTTTTTAAGCCATGGAAATGAGCTTTCTCTATCCCGCCAAATTCGGCACAATATTTGCTTGTGGGATAGTGTATTAATACGGATAAAAATATGAATGTAGAACTAAAAAAATATTTGTTCGGCTCCACCGCCCGACAATTGGTGTATAAAAGCTTAGATGCCAGCATGGTGCGCAGCCGAGCCATTGCCCAAAATATCGCCAATGTTTCCACCCCTGGTTATCAGCGTAAAGAAGTAATTTTTGAAGAAAAAGTGCGGGAGGCCTTAGAAAAAAAGGTCAGCGGAAACACCACCGATCCCAATCATTTACCCATTGGGCCAGGAGTGGATATAGCCAAGCTCAAACCCGAAGTTTATGAGCCTTTAGACCCCACCCTACCAGGGGAAATTAACAATGTGGATATAGATCTGGAAAACGCTAAATTAGCCGAAAACCAGATTATGTATCAATTTGGCTTACGTTTTGCGAGTTTTGAAAAATATATGGCCGCCATTCGAGGTCAAGCCATGTAATTTCAACATTTTTACTCTGTAGCTTTATCTTTCCTATCAAAATAAAGACGATCGATAAACTTGTAAACACCTACTTTATAATAGAAAAACACGCCTGCAGCAGCTTCTGCGACATCGGCTACCCAATCTCCTAGAGAAGCATGTCTGTTGGGCACCCAAGATTGGTGTATTTCATCAAAAGCACCATAAGCAGCACAAACAGTCCAAACCACTAAAAGATATAAATGAGGGTTGGTGCGCCACCTTTCACCTCGCACCCAAAAGCTAAAAGATACTGCCAAAACAAAATAAGCACCAAAATGCACAACTTTATCTAAGGATCCTATTAGCCAACCTCCAGGTAAATTACTTTGGGAAGAAGACCAAAACAATAAGGCCATTAATAAAATCCCAGGAATATTTACAAAACGGAAAAACTTTTTAAGCATAAAACACCTAAACTACTCTACAGAAAGAATTAAACGGCCTTGCCCATTACTAAGCACCTGCATTTGCCTACCATCACTACATTTTTCACTATACAAAAGTATTTCTGCGGGGGGATTGCTTAGCTGCAAAATTTCTCTTAATATTTGAGGATGAATTTTGTTAGCTGAAACCGATTCTAGCCAATGCCAAGACTGCCAATTAAACAAATTGGGAGCTGTTTCAATAAATGCGCGCACAGCTAAAGACTGTTCATGCTTAAAATATGCTCCATAATCATCTATTAGTTCATTTTGAAGTTGTACACTCAACCGAGTAAAATTTGGTACCATGGGTAAGTTTTCCGTATCAGGATTATGGTATTCCATGCGTAACCTAGTGGCATTTAGCGTGATTTTAAGGCGAGAGTCATCACCATGCACCATAACGCAATCTCCTTGACCATCTAAGCACAAAGCCGTGCCTAAAAGCTTAAAATCAGAAAAATCTTGGGGGTGACCGCTAAAATTACACACTAATTGCGGAGCTTTTCCAGTTAAAATTTGATTAGGCAAAAGGCTAAGGCGCAAATAGGAGGATATACCCCGAGAATGTAGGGTGGCTAATACAAATTCTGCTCGGTGACTTCTATTTACCCAAGCATGCTCAGCTCCTTTTAAATGCTTTTTCAAAGGTTTTTCTGTATAACCTTTTAAATTCACTTCGGTCCAAGCTGAGCTTTCCCCTACCCAATCCAAAAAACCCCATAAATCTTCCACCGCAAATAAACGAGGGTTTTCTATGACTATTTTTAGGAGCTTAGCTTTATCAAAACTTAACTGCAAAGCTAATTGGGGCAAATGGTTGGGAGCAAACCATTGTTTTTGATTAGCATCGTAGCGTAAAATTTTAGCAACTTGCATACTATCAAGGCCTAAAACACCCCCAGACCAACTCCAAACCAAGGCGAAACTAGCCCATATACTCATAATAAAAGCGCGCATTTACAATCCTATTAATTTCTTGATTTCGTTTTCTAACTGTCGGGGACTAGGAGCCCCGGTCCACACTTTTTGCACATAACCCAAAGAATCTGTGAGAATCAAGGTAGGCAAACCGCGCACACCATAATATGAACTCTGCACATTATTTATATCCCTAAGCAAAGGCCAAGGTAGTTGTTCCTTTTTTTGAAACTCTTGCAAAACGGGAAGACTCTCTGAACTTAAACCCACTATATCTAAGCCCAAATCATGATATTTGTCGTACATGTTTTTTAATAAAGGAAATGTTTTGCGACATGGAACACACCAAGTGGCCCAAAAATCGAGCAAACGAGCTTTGGGTTGTTTAGACATGGATTGTTTATTAGCATAAATATTATCGCTTAAATCCCCCACTTTGGTTCCCACCGGAGAGTTCATAAATTGCCGCAAATCGTGGGGCCGCGCCCTAAGCTCCACATTTAAGCTTCGCTCCTGCCCTTGGTCATTGCGAATTTGTAAGGGCAGTTTGCTACCCGTTTTGGCTCCCTGTAGAGCTTTTTGCAGTTGTCCCAAACTTTGTAAAGGCTTTCCCCGCACGCCAATTACGGCATCGCCCACGGATATTCCCGCGCTAAGTGCTCCAGAATTGGGATGCACTCCTCTCACTTCTAACTCTATCCCTCCAGGGACTTTTTTTTCTAAAAAACTAAAACCTAGCCACACTTGGGCATATAAAATACTAGGAATTAATAAAAAAAAGTAAAATCTTTTTAAAACCAAAACACTCCTCCGCGCAACTCTAAAAGCAAATGACCGCTTTTAGTTTCTGGGATGCCAAAAATTCCCGTGGAAAGCCTATTTACCGTGCCTCCTAAGGTACTTCCAATCAAAAATTCAAAACGCAAACCCCAGGTGGCACTATCCCAAAATAGCAAATCTCGCCCATATCCACCATTAATACTCCAAATCAGCTCCCAACTACTACATTCATAACCGCAAGCGGGATCCCATACTGAATTCAGCCACCAAGGGCCGCCATTAATTAGCAAATAATCTCTATAAGTAGAGCGATGCAGATTTCCTCGCAAGTGATACTTTAAGCTAAGTTCAGGATTAATTCCCTCTCCCATTATATTAACTGAAGCGGTGGCTCCAGCATACAATTTCGCAGTCAATTCCCAAACCACTGATGCTTGTAACCAGTGATCCATTCCCCCAGTTATGTAAGAAGTGCGCCAAGACACTGATTGCATCCTAGCAATGGGTTCATTTACTTCAGTCCAAGCAAAATAATCATCTAAAATAAATTCTGCTGATAAAAAACTATGAAGTAGAAGCACCCCAAAAAGAGCTTTTTTTATACTAAAAAATCTAAGCACGATTAGAAATTAACTCTTTTAAAGAAGAACAGTGGTTTTCTTGCATTTTTAGAGCTAATTCCTTACGCATTTGTGTAATAGCAAACCATCTATACGCTAAAACACTGTAGCATTGAACAGCATCAGCTCCCGCATTTAGCAAATCCCAAGCTTTGGCGCCATGATCTACTCCCCCACTAGCAACAATAGCCAAGTCAGGGTAATGCTTTTTTACAAAAGACACGCTTTTATATGTGGAATCGTAAAGGGCGCGCCCAGAAAGCCCTCCTTTGGCACCATCTGCGGCTAATACTGGCAAAGATGCCACGGGCGTTTGCAATAGTTTTTGCGCTTGTAAGGTCGGATAAGTATTGCTGAGTACTACCCCAGAAAGGCCATAGTTTTGCACCACATCGAGCAAACAGCGCAAATGCGCTTCATTTAAATCTGGGGAAAGTTTGGCAAAAACAGCTTTTGACCGAGAGTGTTGTGCTCGGATTTTTTGCACTTCAGCAAATATTTTCTCTGTAAATTGTGTGTCTAAATCTCCACGAGCTACCCCAGTGTTAGGACAACTCACATTAATTTCTACATAATCCGCCACTTGGTAGGCCATTTCAAAGCTTTGTACTAATTCTTTTAAACGCTCCGCCTCATCCACTAAACCAGGCGTTTCAGCCATGGAAAATCCCACACTCAAGTTTTTGCTATGAGCAGCACCTAAACTTTGCTTTACGCGCTGGGAAATAACTTCAACTCCAGGATTGTTGAGCCCCATGCTATTATGAATACAGCGATCGGCTTCGACCATACCCATCCGAGGGCGATGGGCATTTCCTTTTCGAAAATACCGAGTGGCTGTACCTACAGTTACTCCACCAAAACCCAAATTAGCCATGGGAACTATGCCACGACCAGTTTTATTAGCCCCAGCCGCCAAGATAAAGGGATTAGATAAATAAAGGGGTGCACTGCCATCTTTAAAATTAATTTGGTAAGATAATTTCTGATCTAACTTTGCTTTGTGTCCCAATATAGGAGCCATATAAGCTAAGGGGAACAAAGCCTGATGACGCAGTTCAGGACTTGGGATAGCCTTGCGTATTCGAGCTAAAATTTTATCGCCGAAATTTAATTTGTAATCGTGATTTGCGCCCGCAGGCATATTGTCAAAAGTCATATATATTAAGATAGAAAATAGCTTAGCAATGTTCTATCTTTATGCGGAGGTCTTTATGAATGAAAAATTGAAGTTTATAGAATTTTTAATTTCTGTGGGTGCATTGCGCTTTGGGGATTTCACCACTAAAAGCGGCAGGCAAAGCCCTTATTTTATCAATACTGGAGAATTTCGCACGGGAAAAGCTATGCTAGAACTAGCGCGAGCTTATGCCCAGACATTTACCCAAAATTTTGCTTCCCAAGCTGACAATTTATACGGTCCAGCCTATAAAGGCATCCCTTTATGCACCGCCACAACTATGATTTTAAGCGGAGAGCATAACTTAGATGTGAGCTTTACCTATAACCGCAAAGAACGCAAAGATCACGGTGAAGGCGGTTTGTTAGTGGGCGATACATACTCCGAAACCAAGAAAATTGTGATAATAGAAGATGTGGTTACAGCGGGGACTTCGGTGCGGGAAACCATGAATTTATTAAAAGATATCCCCCAAGCCCAAGTGGTGGGACTAATTGTAGCAGTAGATCGCAAAGAAAAGCTAGAAAATGGCCAAAGCGCTTTAGCCCAAATCCAAGAACAATGGGGTATTAAAACCCATTCAATCATAGATATTGACGATATTATCGCCTATATTGAAAATCCCGAAAACTTGCGCAACTTAGGCCAAGACGACTCCTTGCTCCAACGCATCCAAGCTTATAGACAAAAGTGGGGTAGCTAATGTTTTTAACAGGAACAGCTATTAAAGAAGCCGTTAAAAGCGGTGAAATTGTGATTTCCCCTTTTAACGAGAAAAATCTTTCCCCAAATTCTTACGATGTTACCCTAAGTCCACAAATTTTGGTTTACAATTTGACCGAAAGTGGATACTTAGATATGCGCAAAGACAATCCCACTTTAGAATTTACTATCCCCGAAGAAGGGTTAATTATGCAACCGGGAATTTTGTACATAGGCATGACTAATGAAACTGCGGTCTCCCGTCACTATATCCCTATGCTCGAGGGTCGCAGCTCCGTGGGGCGCTTAGGAATTAACACACATATTACCGCAGGATTTGGCGATGTGGGTTGGGGTTTTGAAAAACTCCCAGATGGCAGTATAATTTGTCACAAACCCACTTGGACTTTAGAAATCAGTGTGGTGCATCCGGTGCGCATTTACCCCAATATACGCATCGGTCAGGTTTATTTTGTACAACCCAAGGGTGATATTAAACTTTACTCTGGCAAATATATTCGCCAACGCAAACCCCAAGCTTCGAAGATTTGGCAAGATTTTGAGTAGATTGGGGAAAACTAAAAGCCAGGCCTAGTTCAACTCTTTATTTTGCGATAGAGTGTGGCTTCGCCAATACCTAATATTTCCGCAGCTTGGCGGCGATTGCCTTCGGTGTAGCGCAAAGCATTTTCGATGGCAATTTGCTCAATTTCACGCATGGTTAATAAAGGCAAATTCTTAGTAGAAAATATTTCGCTATGATAAGGTGACGCTTGGGCAATATCGCTGGGTAAAAGTTCCATACCGAGCTCTTGCTGCTCTTCTGCTGCTAAAGCCATGGCTCGATGCACAGTATTTTCTAGTTGGCGTACATTGCCCGGCCAAGCGTACATAACAAGCGTTCTTAGCACTTCGTCAGAAAACTCTTTTACTCCATAATCTTCGTTGTATTTATTTAAAAAATGAGATATCAAAAGCTCTATGTCCCCTGTTCTTTCTCGCAAGGGAGGGATATCTAGCTTAATTATGCTCAAACGGTAGTATAAATCTTCACGAAAACGCCCAGCTTTAACTTCTGCGAGCAAATCTCTGTTGGTAGCGGCGACTATACGTGCATTGATGTTTTTATACAGAGTGGAACCTAAAGCCCGAACTTGATATTCCTGCAAAACTCGCAAAAGCTTAGCTTGTAAATCCAAAGGCAATTCGCCTATTTCGTCCATAAATACAGTTCCGCCCCGCGCGGCAATCAGCAGACCCTCTCGCCGTTGGTCAGCCCCAGTAAAAGCCCCTTTTTCATGCCCAAATAATTCGCTTTCAATGGTATTTGCATGCACCGCAGCACAATCTACCACCACAAAAGGTTCCTCTTTGCGTTCACTAAGTTCGTGCAAAGATTTGGCCACAAGTTCTTTACCAGTACCAGATTCCCCGTAAATTAAAATAGTAGATTTACTATTAGCTAATCTTTCCACCGACACCATGACTTTTTGCATGGCTGGAGAATTTCCCAATAAACGAGTGAAACGACCTTGTTTAACTTTTTGCAATAATTCAGCGTTTTCGCGTTTTAAAATTTGAGTTTCTTCGATACTGCGAATACGCCGTAACAGTAAATTGGACTCTATGGGTTTTTCAATATAATCCGTAGCCCCTAATTTCATAGCTTCTACCACTCGAGAAATATCGGTATTGGCACTGCATACAATCACAGGAGTCTTCAAACCTAATTTGGCATAATGCTCTAAAAACTCAATACCATCCATCTCAGGCATCATAATATCTAAAAGTATTAAGTCATAATGTATGCCTTTGAGTTTTTCTAAAGCTTCCCTACCATTACCAGCCTCAAATATTTGCGAAAATTTTTGATGTAAAATACGAGCCAAGGCCTTGCGGTTGCTTGGTTCGTCATCTACAATAAGTATAGAAGAAAACATATATTAGTTCTTTTTACGGCGTACTCCAACTTTTTCTGTACGCTCTTCTTTTATGGTAGCACCTTCATAGCGAATAATCAGGTTAAAGTTAGTTACATATACCCCTGTTCCTACAAACCTTCCTGTACGATCTTTAAAGTTCCAATTAACAAACATCTTTTTGGTGGTATTTAAGCAGTTTCCACCAAAAGCTGGATGTGCACAGCTAAAGACCATAACCGTATCCGAAACATATTGACCTTGATTATCAAAGAAATATGTTGAAACAGTAATTGAAACATCTTCTGGATCTATTTCTTCGGGATCCACTCCAGATTGATGCACCAACTGAGGCATAAACCTTTGTCCAAGTTCTATAAGTTGACCCACCTTACCTTGTTCGCGTAAATCTCTGCTACGCATGGAGCCAGGTACTGAATTAATGCTTACGGTACCCAATAGAGCTAAGCTATCCATACTCTTGTATGTCAAATAACCCATATTAGAAGATTGCACCAAGTGATTTAAGCCACCTTGCACCAATACTGGTTTAGTATCGCGATGGGGCGTATTATCAAAATAATCCACCACTTGCCCACCGACTTCTCCATCACCGCGGAATAGGAGGAAATCTCCAGGAATAACTGGATCTACTTCTCCAGCCATTAAGATCAATGAAGCTGTTTTTCCATCATCGCTCCACAATATTTCTAGAGGTCGCAAAATCAGCGTGTCTTCTCCATGCACATACTTGAAAATATCTGTGCGAGTAATCTTATTGTAATCCACAGGTTCACTAATATTTACCACCAAGGTATCGGCATCTTCAGAATACCGCAAATGCGCCCTGACTATAGCTGGAGGCATCATATCTTGCATTTCAAAAGTGCGGTGCTCTACAAACTTCGTGCCAGAAATTTCATAACTCATATATAACTCGGCGACGGGTAAATCTGGTTTTAAAGAAGTTAAACCAGACTGCATATCCACATTGGAACGCACTCTCCAAGTAACTAGAGTTGGATCTTTAGGGTCTATTCGCAACTCCTCTGGAGTAGGCATAAGTTGCACCATGCGATTGCGATAACTGTACCATGGAATACTAAAACTCATCATCGCCAACTGTTCCTCCGTGACGGGTTCTTCAAAACGCACTACTATACTATCCATAACCCCATCGAGGTTGGAATCATAGTAAGCACCTCCCCAAGAGACAATACTGGGAAGACGATCCACCACTGTTATGGGAACCTTTCGATCATACTCCTCATCTACAATAAAAGGCATATTTATAAAAGTCGCTAACTCATGCAATTGCACAAAATTGTCTTCTTTAGTCCAATCAATACCACTGCTTTCTATTAAAATTAAGTTGCGCCCAGGTTGTCTTACCACTTTCACTGTTATGTCTTTACCATTAACCCTAATCAGTGAGTTTTTAAGTTCTAGGTCTTCGCGAGCTATATCAAAAGTGTATTCTATAAACAAGCTGTCCATACCATCTTTGCTACGAATAACAGTGGCATTAGAAATCACCTTAGTATTTATTTCTTCCAAAGGAAGAACCCTATCATAAGTGTGAGATTTTTCATCGGAGAAGAATATTTTCACTTGATCAGAGGGCTTTACTTCATGATTATCCATACCTAATTCTTTAGCGTTTATGGTAATTTTAGTGCTGTCAGCCGATAAACTTATGCCTTTTTTAGGCACAGTTACCGTTTTACCACCAAAAGTTATTTGTACAGAATCAATTTTTATACTTGGATTTAAAGGTCTATCTAAGAATATATCAATGGCATCCTTTTTGCCATCGCCATTGGAGTCCTTAAGTATGCTAAGTTCAGGTTCAGGCAAGGGGTCAAAGAAATCAATACCATTGTATATTAAAGTTTTGCCCAGAGGAGAGGTGAATTTAATATATCCACCCAAAGCGATTTCATCTGATGTAATCCAAATACGGTCAGAACTGCCATCTAAAGGAAGAGTAATACTAGGTTCAAAGTGGCCAGGCTGATTGGGGTCAAGCACTTGAATGCCTTGAGATCCGCTCACAACTACTTTATCTACATCTTCAAAATAATTTTTTAAGCGTTCTATATCTAAATCTATGGAGATAATTCCGCCTAAAGATATGGAGTCACGCACACCCATGGACCCTGGCTCAAATCCGTCAATGGGATCCCCTGGGGTATTAGTTTTCACATAGATTTTGCCATTCACTATAATAGTATCTTCTGGATTAAAGGGCATTCCAGGTTGCACGGGATAAATTTGTTGTCCACCGGTTACGGTAGAATCCGCTACTTCTCGCTTGTCTTGGCTAGGATAGTCATCGGCGCCAGTATTGTCTGGAACTTCATTACCTATGCCAGTAAAATCCCATGTTGAATCAGCCCAGTCAGGGATGAACCCGCCGGAACCTTCTCCGGAAGAGCCACTGCTGGGATCATCTATGGAGCCACCAGAACCATCACTGCCTGAACCACTGCTGGGATCATCTACGGAGCCGCCAGAACCATCACTGCCGGAACCACTGCTGGGATCATCTATGGAGCCACCAGAACCATCACTGCCGGAACCACTGCTGGGATCATCTATGGAGCCACCAGAACCATCACTGCCGGAACCACTGCTGGGATCATCTGGGGAACCGCCAGAACCATCACTGCCGGAATCACTGCTGGGATCATCTGGGGAACCGCCAGAGCCATCACTGCCGGAATCACTGGAGCCATCTGGAGAACCGCCAGAACCATCACTTCCAGAACCGCTAGAGCCATCTGAGCCATCGCCGGTGGAACCGCTGGAGCCAGAACCATCGCCGGTGGAACCACTGGAGCCAGAGCCATCGCCGGTGGAACCACTGGAGCCAGAACCATCGCCGGTGGAACCGCTGGAGCCACCGCCAGTTGAACTCCCATTACTAGAAGAGCTAAGTGCAGGGCTGCTCCAATATTGGTTACCCCCAGAACTTCCCCCTCCCCATGCGCTGGAATATCCTGAAGCGGAAGAAAGAACTACTGTGGTTTTAGGTTCTGAACCGGCACCAGATAAAGGGGCCACATCATCTAATTGTGGATCTAAATACTGTATATGAATCAAGATATTATCATCAATTCGTTTTTGTGGATTAGAAGTATAATCCACAAAAACTAAATAACCATTATTTTCTGCCACATACAAATGCCCTTTGCCATCGGTGGTGCCTTGGTCAAAACGGAAACCATATTTAGTGGAATCGTATATGAAGTTAAAATGATTAGCGTAGTCAGCAAATTCCTTATCAAACTCCAACTCTGCTATCTTAACTCTTGAAATGGGATCTATTTGCACAATACGCTTACCACCAAAAGTTATGATTGTTTTGGAATAGGTATCGTAAGTCATACCGTGAGCGCCTTCCATAACTCCGCTAATGCTCCGAGTTGCAACCATAGTATTCAAGTCTATCACACCAAAGTAGCCATATCCCCTATCATTAGAGGAAGTGTAAAAAGCTTGACCATTTTCATCCCAAGCCAAGGTGCAAATTAGGGAATCCTTCCCTATTATTTTGCGATAAGTTCCTTCTCCTAATCTACCAGGTTGGTTTTTGTCTAAGGGAAAACTAAAAAGACGACCAGGAATACCCGCCGCCCATAAAGTTTCGTTGTCGGGATCCATCATCAAATGAAAAACTCCGTATCTCTTAGTCCTTTGCCTTCCACCTTCATCTGTGGCTTGGGCTACTATTTGCCCACTACTTTGATTGACTTTATACACATATTCATTTTGCCCTGCAATAAGAATATCGCCATCAGGGTGGTGCACTATACCGTCAGCTCCAGGGGTGCTTGCAATGGTGGTTTTATTTTCTAGACGAAAGTACCCCATGCCATTGTAACGGAATGTTACCTTCTTTACCCGATCATCGCCTTCGTAACGAGTATAATATAAATCACCCGACACCGAATCACTGGGATAAATCTGCCCTTTTTGCTTAATATAAACCCCATTAGCTGGGTTCCACACATCTTGAGCCATAAGAGCCGTAATGGCTAATAAAATAAACAAGATTGTTTTTTTGCTCTGCATTTTTGCCTCCGCCTAATTTCTTAATAAAGTGGGACGACCACTACCATTGCCTGCTTTTACCCCCCACGCGTAGGTTTTAACCACACGATGGGTCTTTTTCGCACCACTTACCTTTACAGTCAATTTAGCCGCATATACTCCGTATCCCACTTTGCGACCATTTTCAGCTAACATATTCCAAGATAAATAAACCCGCCGTCTGTTTTCAAAACAGTTACCTGCTTGATCGCCTGTAACTGAAAATTCAGGATCTGTGCAGTTTATCTCCCCTTTGGAACTGGCTACAAAACCACCTAAACTTGTGAAAATATCTAATTGCCAACTTAGCTTTATCTTTTCGTAATCCAAAGCTAACTCTTCGCTAATACTATCTAAATCTCCCACGGTAGCCATACCAACATCTAACAAAACCCCTAAGGAACTCCCTCGCAAACCATCGTCTAACTTCACATTATCTGGTAAAAAATCCACGCTAATTGCTTCGGGGTTGCCATCTTTATCCCGAGGGATATCGTCATTGCCAATGGCCATACGATTAACACCCACTATAAAAGCATCATCACTTAAAATGCGTGCTCCTCCTTGCAACAACACCGCATTTCCATCAGATTCCATAGCATTGCCTTGGGTATCTTGTAAACCATGGGACAAGGATTTAACAAATAACGAATCTCCAGGATTAGGTCTATCCCATAAACTTGTACCTTGGGCTAACTGAACGCTGAGTACTTTCCCACTATCACTCCAAATTGCTTTGGCCAAGCCCAAATCTCCAGAGCCACTCCCCGTTTGTAAAAACTCTAAAAAGTCCAAAGTTTTAAGAGCATTTGTGTCCACCTCTTCAGAAAAGTATAACACCAGTGAATCTCCTTTGTTTTGGTTCTTAGAATTAGGCCAAATCATAGCTGTAGTTAACACCGGGGCCATGCGATCAGTCATTTTTACCGTGGAAGTATCGTAAAGAACATCTTCTAAAATTTCTTGTTTATTAATTAAAAAACCATAACCATAACTGGGATTATCTATGGAGGTTAAATTATGCTGAATACCATAATCGTCGGGATCAAACTTCCAGGAAATTTGTGTAGGGTTTTTACTATCCCATTGTAAATCTTTAGGATCTGGCTTAAGCTCTATGATTTTGTCGGCGGTATCTTTCCAGAAAAAGCGGACATCGAGGGAGTCTAACTGCCATTCTTGCAGTGCTTCAGTAAACTCGAGAGTTATACTATCTAAACGCCCATCGAGGTTAGAATCAAAAAAGCCATTGCCATCTTCGGTTAAAGGCGGAATATTACCTGCTTCGCGAATGACCACCTTGCGATTGTTGCTGGCGGGCAAGTTTTGATCGTGGGTTTTAAGTCCACCATTTGCGGAGATATTAATGGAATCTCCCGGATTAACTTTTTCCGCATCGCGCTCATCTACAATAAAACGCCAAACTCGCCCTTCTACAGGTTTACCACTTACACGAACAGAATTGCCATTTACTAAAAAAGCTTTACCTTGACTGAAGGAATCATCTAATTCTTTATTGAAGAGTGCCACTAAAGTATCAGGATCACCATCATTACCGCGAATTATTGTCACCCCATTGAGCACTGGCCCTATTTTATCTTTTATAGGTGTTTGGGTTGGGAACCATTGCCCAGACTCGCTTTGGACTTCCACCGCAAAATCTCCCTGGGCAGGTGGGTTTTTCACAGTTCGTTGCTCTACATCCACCTCTATATAATTATTGCCCTTGGCAAAACCTATGGAGGCACCACCTGGGTTTACGGAACTTAGTTTTTCGCCATGGGGCCAACTCATTTGTGGATCGCGAGGACTATGTTCTAAACCTTCGTTAAACCATGCTTGAATATGATCGCCAATGCCATCGCCATCTAAATCGTATATATGGGCTGAATCCAACAAAGGATAATCGCCGTAGTTAATATTGATTTCCCCAGGGAAAGGCACGGTATCGCGAGGGCGCTCACTCGGCTTTAATAGTTGAGAATACATTGCAAAATGAAAGTCAATTTTAGCTCCATTTACTGGTGCGGATGCTCCCATATAGAACTGCGCTTTACCTTCAGTTATTTTGATGCTATCGATTTTATCAGATTTATTGCCGTTATTATCAACAATAAAAAACTCCAAATTAGTGTTGTCGCCCACATCGGGAACTAGCCAATTGGATCCCCCCGTGCTGGTAAAAGTATTATCTGGTTTTCCATTGGGGGTAGTAGCCTGTACATTGATTAACTTATATTCCCCTGTTTTAAAATTAATATCCGATAATTTGTCAATTTTTTCCCCCTTTTCATCGGAGAAAACTAAGCGAGGATAGTAAAAATAAAGTTCTGCAAAAGTATTAACTTGCTCGTCTTCATCTTTGATACTCACTTTTACCATTTCTTCATCTAAGTTGGAAAGCATAAAACAACGCCAACCATCTTTACAGGCAAGAAGCCCATTACCGTCTGGTATAGCCGAAGTGTCTGGCTCCTCTGGTGATGAAGGAGTTTTAAACTCATCACCACTGGCGAAGAACTTAGTATCATCGGATAAATGCCAAACTTTTGTAACGCTGCTGTCTTCGTTAAACAATAAAGCAAATTCCTGGTCGTATAAAGGAACTAAGTTATCACCTTCAGAAAGCACAGGATCTTTAATAGTAACTTCTACTTGATAGCGCCCCCCCACACGCACAGTATCACGGAGCAACTGCGAGAAACTGTTGCCCCATAAAAGCAACAATAAAAACAGATATATTCGCAATCTTGTCGAATCTAACCGAAACCCTAACATTTACGCCTCTCAAAGAGTATATCTATCTTTATCTTGAGTCAATAAATAGATAAACCCTATTAAAATTAAAGTAAATCAATTTCCTACAAAATCAACCACAATCAAAAATAATTTATTTGCAAGTATATTATTCCATTATAGACGCTAAACTTGCAATTATATCGTCTAGATACACCCAACCGTCTCTCATTATTTGCACAAAACCATCATTTTGAGACATCCATCCTAAATTTACATATTTTTTAAACACTGAATGAGAACTGCTTATTCCCAATTTTTGCCATTCTTGAATATTAATCCCCGCATTTTGCCGCAATCCCAACCATAGTTTTTCCAAATTTGCGGCTTCTTCATTAACTTCATCGAGTTCCATTAAGCCCTCTGGACAGGATTGATCCACCCATTTAAGCCAATGCACAAAGCTTCGAGGATTGCCATAACGCACCCCATTTATAAAAGAATGCGCCCCTGGCCCCAGCCCCAAATACTCTCCCCGCTGCCAGTAGTGAAGATTATGCAAAGACTCATGACCGGGGCGAGCAAAGTTTGAAATTTCATAGCGATTTAAACCCTCTTTTTCTAAGAGCTCCACCCCACCATGGTAAAACTCGCTGTATGAAGCTTGGTTATGGCTAAAAATGCCTTTACGCATTTGTTGGTCTAGCAAAGTGTGGGCTTCTATTTGCAGCCCATAAAAAGAGATGTGTGGCAAACCTAGAGCCACCGCTTTGCGTAAATCGTCGTGAAACTGAGCTGAACTTTGCTCTGGTAAATCAAAAATAAAGTCAGCATTTACTTTATAATTTGAGTTTAATAAAAGTTCAATAGCACGCATTGCTTGGGTAGAGTTATGATTGCGTTGGATTTTTTGTAAAATTTGGTCATTAAAACTTTGCACCCCAAGACTAAAACGATTTACGCCCCAATCACTCATTAATTGAACCCAGGTCTTAGTGGTGGATTCAGGATTAGACTCCACAGAAAACTCTCCGCTACTGCAGTTCAGTTGGTGAATTTGATTTAAGCTTTCCAAAAGTTTAAGCCATAAATTGTGTTCCAAAGCCGAAGGAGTGCCGCCCCCAAAATATATGCTATACCATTGTTTTAGATGCAAAGGGGGTATGCGCAAACTGGCTTCTCGTAGAATTGCGCTTACAAATTGTTCCTGTATCCTCGACGGGGCTTTAAGCACGGGAAAATCACAATAACTGCATATACGAGCGCAAAAAGGGATGTGTACATATAGAGAAAGCATTTATAGTAATAGAACTTTGGGAGAAAAAATTAACTTCTGTAGTTGGTTATTTTATTATAATAGAAATTATGGTGTCTAAACTCAATAAAAAGCGCATTTTATTCCTTTCATTCTTTATAGTTGCATGGATGGCATTGAGTTTAGCTTTTGTATTTTTACATAATTCCCCTCAAGACGAAGTTAATAAGAAGCTTCAAATGATTCTTATCGCCCTACAATTTGGATGGTTGCTTGGAATATTTCATGGGGTTTTTGAAGTATTATGGGGTGAAAAAGATCGCGGACACTGGCCTAATATAGCCTACTTTCTAGGTCGCATCTTATTATTTTCAGTACTCATTTTAATTAATGGTGCAGTAGTTTTTTTGACTTGGAATCTGTATAATTTCAACAATATATGGCAAAGTGAACTTTGGAAAACAGCATTTGCTAATTTCGCATTTTTTCGCTTCTTTTTTTATGCTTTATTCTGTGGTTTTCTTATCACATTTGTCCATTCCATCCATAAAAAACTTGGCTGGCGCACTTTGATAAACAGCCTCTTAGGAATTAAGCAAAAAGCCATAGAAGAAGAACGAGTTTTTGTGTTTTTGGACTTGCGCTCAGCCACTACCTTAGCAGAAGATATTGGACACTTATATTATAGTAGTTTTTTGCGGGAATATTTTCACTTAATATCTAATTGCTGCGCAGAAAACTCTGGGGAAGTCTATCAATACGCTGGCGATGGAGTGATTCTCACTTGGCTAACACAAAAATGTCGCCGACATCCCTACCCCTTATATTTTTTAAAAGATTTAGTAGAACTTTTTGATAAACGCAAAGATTATTTCAAGGAAAAATATCAAAACGCCCCTGTATTTAAAGCATCTGTACATTCAGGGCGAGTGATTGCCACGGAAGTTGGAAATTTTGGCAGTGCCATAGCCTACCACGGCGATATTTTAAATAGCACAGCTCGCATCCAATCTCTATGCAATTTGCTTAAAAAAGATTTTGTCGTTTCTGATACTTTTTTAAAGAAAATGCCCCACACCCATGGTTTTAAAGTCCAAGCCCACGGCAGTTTTCAAATGCGCGGCAAAGACCAGGATTTAGATGTCTATAGCTTAAATTAGTAGAATGCCATTAATCTTTTAAGTTTTTGACTTGATCTAAAAACTCATCCACTTCTTTAAATTCTCTATAAACCGAGGCAAAACGCACATAAGCCACCGCATCTAATGAGCTTAAAGCATCCATCACTAAATTGCCGATTTTTTCGTAACTAACTTCTTGAGAATCGCCGTTCATCAAGGTGTTTTCAATGTCATTTACTATTTCATCTATGGCATTGCGTGAAATAGGTCGCTTTTTACAAGCAGTCATTATACCATTCAATAGTTTTTCCCTGGCAAAAGCTTCGCGGGTTTCATCTCGCTTTACCACAGTTAAAGGGACTTTTTCCACATACTCATAGGTGGTAAAACGCCGAGAGCAGTTACTACATTCTCTGCGACGGCGTATAGCTCCACTAGTAGCTCGCGAATCGACTACGCTGTTTTTATCGTGTTTACAAAAAGGACATAACATAAGCAAAATTGATTAATGAACTCTAATTACTCCAAAACTACTAGTTTTTTCGGCATGGGATTTTTTAGCACTACCCCTGCGGTAAGCCGGCACTCTTTCGGCAACGCCTTTATCATCTAAAGGCACCTTTTCGTCTTCCATGGCCATGTACGAAGTGGTGAAATTAAATCTTCCCACATAAGATCCACTCCCAACAATACGCCCCGACTTAGATTTAGGACCAGAACCGTCATGGCTAAGCCATTCAAAATTCAAGGAAAGTGTACCATCATCGCTGATATATTCTCTACCTATATCGTCTAAATTAAAGCGCAATTTAGTACCATTAACAAACTGTCCTAATTGATCGTATATGTTTAAAACTATTGATAATTGGTAATTTACGGTGTATTTATCTCCATCGTATTGGTGATCAGTCCATGGCAGATTTATCTCAACTTTAAAAGTTGTACCTAAACAGTTATAGGCTGTAGTATCATATATTACACCTTTATTCACAAACATATTAGTACTACCTTCGGAAATATTTTGCATGGTATTTTCCCCAGGTAAATTTACTGTAATTCTAAAATAATCATCAGGATCGGGAGCATGGGGTCCATAGCCTTGTTGCACAGCATCGGGATCTCTACCTACCACTGGTGTATGCACGCTAATTTTATAATCAACTTTATCATCCTCTACCCCTTTAACTTGAATCCAAGGTGCATTGGGTGCAGGTAAGATATTTGCTCTATCCACTAAGCCACTTAAAACAGGCTCGGAATATAGGCGTACAAAGTCTCCGATGCGAACTGTACCAGCATTTTCTTTATCAAAGAAGAAAATAAAGAGAGAATCGTTTCCAAGGCGCATGGAAACAGCAGGAATAATTTCAGAAACATTGCCACTGCGACGGCGCAGTAAAATCACTCCTCCGGTGGTATCTACGGGTTCACTTACAACCAAGCCCAAGGAGTCCATTCCCGAACGCATATTAGACAATCGTGCCGCAGTTAAAACCGGACCTACGGAGTCAGAAACGCTATATTCCACTTCAAAAAAGCCTCCCGCAGGCCCCAAACGAGGTTTTACACGACCACGACCGTTACGATGGCCATGGGTGGTACCAAAGGGGAAGATTTTTTCATCGAACTCCAATTCTAAGACCGAGAAAGTATCTGTTTGGGTTTCAAAAATTGGCATATCATTAGCGTCGAGTACAGCATCGCCATTTGCATCGAAAACTCCCACTTTATTTTCGCGAGTTTTATAATCTAAATTCCACTGACGCGCTTTGGAGGGAAGCAATGATCGTTGAATAGCGGGGTTTCCCCAACTCACCACAAAACTGTCGAGCATATCTTTATCGCGGAGCTTGCGGGCAAATTCCATGTAAAGTACTTCGGGGTAGCCGTTGCCATCTACATCCTTCATTATAGCCACATTTACTGGTACTGGTTTAGGCACTTCTATGACCATTACTCGTCCGTCGCAACCATTGGGATCCAAAGAGTTTAAAGCATTGTCATTAACTAAAAAACTTGGATCTATTTCCGCAAAATAGCCTGAATCTATAAGACTACCATTGGTGTTGCCAGTGATGGCAAAAAGCCAACTTTGTCCATCATTTTCAGTGTTGGCTCTATCCACCACAGTAATACTAGCAGTGTTTAATTTTTCCCCTTGGCTATTATAGACGGCCAAAGGCCAAGTACTGCGACTTTGCAAGGAAACAGGCTCATTAAAGCTGATCATTATGGTATCTTGCTCTGACTCCCTATCAATATTTTCTAAAATGCTCACCCCAATAAGCTTAGGTAAAATACCATCAGTTACTTTAACCTTAGAATCTTCGGCACCAATGCCATCTATGTGCATTTTCACAGAAACTTCACCACTAGGAGCTGCATTAGTAGTTAAGTTTGCCGAGGTGGGAATAGGGATTTGAATGGTAGCCAAATTTGTTACCGGTTTATCATTAATAAGCGTAAAGCTTATAACTCCACCGGTGAGAGGGTTATCCACGCTTATATTTATGGTGTCTAATTTGTCACCAGGTCCAAAAGCTTGACTAAAATGTAATTCAAGCATATCGGGAATATCATCGCAATCGCTGTCTAAAAGCTTAGCCACGGTCAAAGCAGGGGTTTTGCTTTCGGCATAAAAACTTTGTTCGCTCACATCTTCGTCATCGTCGGGATCCACATAGCGCACGATGATAGTATCGCCAGCGAAAAAGACGATTTCGTCTTTGCCCGTAGAGCCTACGGCTTTGGGTACGCCACTGATGGGGCTAGATGAACTGAAAACACCATTATCATTGAATTTCAAATCAACTTTTAGGGTATCGCCTTTGCGAGCATTGATAACCAACACAGGCACGCTGGGAGTTTTAGCCTTGATTTTGTCGTCATCACGCACGGTGATGTTAAAGTTGATAGCGCCAGGTTCTGCAGGGCTGGTTACGGACTTGCCTGTGGCCACATCGGTGATTATCAAAGTAGATGCGGTGAGTTCACCACGACTAAATTGCACAAAGAAGTTATGGTTGGTAAAGGCGCAACCTCCAAACTCTTGACACTCCGCACAGCTGAGATCGGGGCCTGCAAATACGGTGATATCCACCTTATTGCCTCCAATGCCCATGCGTACGGGGATATTTAGATCAAACATTTCCGTATCATAGTTGTAAATCGCTGCCTTTTGCACTTCTTCGTCGGAAAGAGGGCTTCCATTTACCCAAATTGAATTGATGCTCCCCGCTTCGGTTACATGGGCGGTTCCCTTTACATAAATGGTTGAAGAAGCTGCGTCAAGCTCTACCCTAGCTCCGTTGGAAACATTAAAAGGCGCTTGAAAAGTAGTAGTTATTTTATAATCCGAGCGTTTGGTAATTTGCTCTTGATACGAAGGAGAGAAACCCCAGACAAATTCATCTTTGCGATATACCACAATATAGGGATTAACAGGAGCCATATCAGCATCGCCAAATTCTTTATCTTCCGTGGGCATTCCCACATAATCCACGGGATCACCTTGGGCGCGACTGTGGGGCATCCAGCTCCAATCCCCCCCGGCAGCACTAAAGCGTTTTGCCGCTGGAGTTACCATGGGGTCGCACTTAATGGAACCATCGGGGTTTCTGTTACCAATACCGCCACTTAAGCGAATATCTTGGCGTAAACGGGAGGAAGATTTTATGGTGGTAGAACCTAGATTTAAGGGAATATACCAAGAATACTCTGAGGTTTGCGGGTTATAGGTGTCATCTAAGCGCTGGGGTTTTGCTCCGCGCAATAAGTCGCGAATTTCCCGGTCATTTTCACAGGGCAAATTAAAGCCAGCCTCATTATAAGCTTGGCAAATATCGCTATCAAACATAATCTGACAATTAGACATCTGGGCTTCGGTGGCATTTACATACAGTCGTAAAGTGAGACTATCAAAAGCTCGTTCTTCGTTATTAAAGATATTAAAGTTTATAAATTGCATGCCACCAATATCGTACTCATAGGTACGCACTTCAAAGTCATATTGGGTTACTGGAGTAGTAAATTGTAGGGGTTGACCATTATCATCTACGGCTTTGCGCACACCGTTACTTTCCACCACATAATAATAAGTGGTTTTCTCTTGTAAACCGCCAATTTTCATATAATGGAAACGAGTGGGCACACCACTTTCATCGCCACTTTTGCTCCACCGCATATTGTCGTAAGAAGTTAATACCGTGTCCCAATAAATTTTCGATTCGTATTCGCCATTGGGGGTAAACCACATGATTTCGGCACTATCGGCTGAGACATTACAAACCTTGACATTTTGAATATCCGCAGAAGCCGGGGGACTGGCTAGAGTGGTGAAGGTAAAGGGAGTTTGGGTGCTGTCCACTGCGTAAATTACCCGGTGATTGCCACTTTGTTGGTTGTATGCACTCACAGTAAAGAAGTATTCAGTGCCATTTTGCAAGGGTTTTAAAATAATGGTATGGATGGAATTAGGGGTATCGCTGCTTACGCTTTGATCTAAAACTTCGGGGGAAGTGCCAAAATTTATGGTAGAAGTACCAAAACGGTCTTGACGCACCACCACGATGGCGGAATCAAAACCCACATATTTAATTTCTACGGTGGCACTGGGAGGGCGCATTAAATCTTCGCTTTTAGCAGCTACAATGGTGGGAGCTATAAAAGAAGCTGTGCCATCTATACAAGTTTCCGAAAGATGGTAATCTTCCCAACTCATGGAAGCTGGAACCATGGAATTAGTCCCTCCCGCAGGTATGCCTCCATATAAAGCTCCCGTGGGAGGACGGTATTTGTAGGGAGCTCCGGGAACATTTTTGCCTTCGGGGTTAGCGGATCTATGGTGAGGGTGGGCATCGTTTTTGTCGCCCACACCCAACAGCATAGAGAGATCCCAAGGATTCATGCCTAACATGTAGTTCAGCTGATTAATGCCCAGTTGCTGCATTTCTTTGGACTTCCAGTCTTGTGCCCCCATATTGGGCAAATTAAGACCTTCTAAATCTTTAGCTATATCGGCATAGGCCATGACTTCAAAAATATTCCCCGCTTGGTAGCGATTATAAATCCAAGTTTGGTCGGTGAACATGGTAAACCATATTGGATCGTATTTAACCTGGCTCTGCTTCCACATTATAACCCCACTGGGTAGTGTAATACTTGTGCTGGCAGATCCTAAGCTCATGTCACCAAGGTTACAAACCATGGTTAAAATCACATCTTCTATATAAGCCAAACGGCGATTATTATCTATGCCATATTGGGCGGCGCGGTCTGCTGAAGATAAAATCAACTTATAAAAGGCATAAAGCGTATAAGTGTAAGCGTTAGCCCAGGAGGTGTTTTTGCCACTTTTTAGCAAGGTTGGTTCTTTATGCGCAAACCACCCTCCCCTAAAAGCCCCTGCTCCATTTCTATCATGCATAAAATCGTGTTTATTTTGCCCTTCGCTAAGCGCAGGGTTTTCCACAGCATCGTAAAGGTACATGGTATCTTGGGTAGCATAGAGCAAAGCAATGGCGGCTAAGCCCAAATCATCATAGTATTCGTTATTACCATTATAAGCAGAGCTTGAGAAAGTGGATAAGGTGTTGTTAGCGTTATTAGAAGTTCCTAGGGCAAGTTCCTTGGCAAAAACATAGAGTTCTTTGGCTACTTTTAAGGCTTTGGCAGCAAATTCTGGGTCATAGACCTCATAATGCACGGAAAGTATGGCTAAACCAGCAGCAAACTGCGCACCAACTGTGGAACCCACTTCTCCCAAACGCAAATCACGCTCGTGAGGGCCTCCCCGACCTGTGATGCTAGTGGGGATAAAATCTTGATTTTCGGGTCTGCCCCACCAACCGTGGTCGGCACCAAAATTACCCACAGACAAGGGCATATTATCGATTACTCCATTGGCAAAATCATAAGCCTTTAGAGCATAATCGGCACCGTGTTTGGCTTCGCGCAAAATATCAGGGATGCCATCGGTGTTATGTATTTCTGAATGGTTATAAGCGTAGTTATCTTCATCCCGGGTGGGGTCAGCGGCATGCATAACAGATAAAACCATAAATGCGTAGGATTGAGTAAGAGATTCTTTAAGATGGTCACCGCAGTCGTACCAACCTCCAGACATGGAGCCAGGAGTACCAGTACCGCCTCCACCTTGTCCTCCCACTATGGGTCCACCACCATCTTGGGTGTGCGAAGGGGGATGAAACCAAGATTCACTATCACCGCTGCGGTTGATGCCATAAAATTTGAGGGTGGCATCGCGCACCATGGAATAAATACGGTCACTGATAATAAAAGTCGCAGAAAAATCATTACCCACCTTGATGCGCATACGAGTTTCCTCAGGTAGTCCCCCTGGTAAAAAGCCTTTTTGCAAAGAGCCTTTAGGACCAAAATTTTCCACAGAATAACGAATATTCATATCTCGTTCTGCATTAACCCCAGCCACAATCTTATAATGGGATTCCGTGGAAGTGCCCGTGGGTTCAAAAGTACCCGTACCCAAAACTGTGGTGCCACTGGAATCCACCACCTCGAAAGTACTGGCATTACCCACATAGTAAATCATTTTTTCGGGATCCGAAGGCAAATATCCCGCCTGATTTACCCGAATGGGTGACATATTCAAATTAATAGCATCCAAATAAGCTTGGTTAAGAGTATCAGGAATGGGTGCATTGGGTTCGTAAGCCGCTGGGGTGAGGTTGGTGGGTACGGAATTGCTACGCATACCAGGCACATATTGGTCGAAAATAGTGCTGTCCCAAGATAAGGGAAACACTGGCCTAATAAGTTCAAAAGGCGTGGGTTCTATTTGAGCAAACGCTGTTAGACAACTTAGCAACAAAACTATAATAAAACGCAAGAAAACCTCCGCTGATAATACCCTTTTACCCACTACACCCATTGAAATCAATAATATAAATATTTTTGCTTTTCACAACAACAATATATACTAATGTATAATATTCTCAAACATAATATTTGTAAAAATGGTGATGGAGTTTCAACGAGCTTGACGGGGAGTAATTAGTAGAGTGCTTTCTTCGAAAAGATTAGTCTAATATAGTTTTCCAATTGCCGGTCCGCCAACGAGCTATTAAGAATACGGGGAATACCACAAAAACGGCCACCGTTGCAGCCCAGCCCACTTTAGCTCCTAAATCGAGTACATTAAGTAAGATATATAAAATGCCCACCAGCGCCCAGTTTACGCTTACCATTATCACCATGGTCCAAAATGTATCGCCAGCACCGCGCAAAGCCCCGGCAAAAACCACCATTACAGCTTGGGTAAACACATAAAGTGCAGCGATGCGCAACATAAACACGCTGATTGGAAAAGCTTGCAAAAACATATCATCTACTGGATGCGGCCTAAATACATGCACTAAAAACTCTGGAAATCCCACAAATGCCACCAAAACCACTGCAGAAAAGCCCCACCCTATGAAGATTCCCGAGCGAGTGGCCTTTTTTACGATGTCAAACTTTTTGGCGGCCGCATAGCGCCCCACCAAGCTACTCATAGCTACTTCTATGCCCAAAAGCGGCACATAAGAGATGCTATCCCAGGTGAACATGATGGTTGCAGCGGCGGCCACCACAGCCCCTTGGCCGTGAAAGAGTTGCACCAATAGTTGAAAAGAAAACAAGTTTAAGAACATTTCTAGGCCAGCGGGGCTGCCCTTGCGCACCAAGGTCCAAAAGTATATGCGGTGATAGCGCAAGGAGCGTTTGGTTCCACCAAAGCGGTGGCGAACTCGCCGCTTAGCGTACTGCCCTGCCATCACTGCCACGGTAGCTATGCCTCCGAGAATAGTCCCCACGGCTGCGCCTTGGATTCCCCAAGCAGGCAAACCAAAATTTCCGAAAATCAAACCGTAATTTGCCCCGGCGTTTACCAATAATCCCACCACCGAAGCTACCATAATCACCCGAGTTTCCCCAATTCCCGAAAAGAAGGAAGCCAAAGCATGACGAATCAAAGGCACTATGGATCCAAGTATTAAAATATTGAAATACTGGTTTTGTAAAACTAGTTGCTGGGGGTCTATGCTCGATGCACCAAAAATTATGCGGGCAAAAGGCCGGGAAAGAATCACAACTACAGGCCATGACATCAACGCAATAATCAACGCTTGAATTAATATGCGAGAGCAAGATTTTTCTCGACGAGCGCCCAAACTTTGAGCCACTAAAGCATTGGCATAGCCAATTAAGCCCATAAAAAAAGTAGTACTGGTAAAGCTAGCTAAGCCCCCCGCCATGGATGCGCTCATGTGCAAAGTTCCTAAACGCGCCAGAAAAAGACGATCCACCATGGTCATCAAGGTATCTAAAGCGTGAGAAACAATCATGGGCAAGGAAATCGCCATGGTTTCGCGAATACCGCCAGGAACATATTTTTTTTGTCTTAATTTATTCAAAAGTGAGTCAATTATAACAAAAAACTGCCTTCGCAAAACAAAGGCAGTTTATTAACAGAGGAGACTTCAACAAATACTAGAACAACTATTCTATATAAATACATTTTGTTTATTTCAATGTCAAGACGATAATAAATTAATTTTGTCTGCATATATGTTGCATTACAGTGAAGACATTATCCAACAACTAAAATCCCATGCTGATATTGTGCAGATTATACAGAATTTTGTACCCTTGCGCCGCCAAGGTTCTAGCTGGGTAGGTCTATGTCCCTTTCACGATGATAGTTCTCCAAGCATGCATGTAACTCCAAGCATGGGTATATATAAATGCTTTGCCTGTGGAGCCGGGGGGGATGTTTTAAAGTTCATCATGGAACACGAAAAAATGGACTTTATTTCAACATTAAAATTCGTAGCTGCAGAATCTAACTTTAGCCTTCCCGCCTTAAAAGAAATTGATCCCGCTAAAAGAGAAGAACAAGGCATACTTTTAGAATTACACGACTTGGCAGAAAAGTGGTTTATGCAGCAATTGCAAAACACCCAGGATGCGCAACAATATTTGCACAACCGCGATATTAATCTCACTACACAAAAAGAATTCTCCATTGGCTGGGCACCGGCATTGAGGCAAGGTTTTGTAAAGTGGGCTCAAGAAAAAGGTTTTAGCACAGATTCTATGATTAAAGCCGGGCTTGCAGTGGAGCGAGAAGGCGGAGAAATCACCGATAGATTTCGCAATAGATTAATTTTTGCTATTAAAAACTTAAGTGGAAACACCATTGGCTTTGGCGGCAGAATTATAGTTGATAATCCTCGGGCTCCCAAGTATTTAAATAGTCCAGAAACTCCACTATACAATAAAAGTTCAATTTTATATGGTTTGAATACCGCTCGCAACTTCATGTCCAAAAGCAACGAAGTTTTGGTAGTAGAGGGTTATTTTGATGTAATTTCGTTAAATCAGGGGGGGATAAATAATGTGGTGGCGGCTTCGGGCACGGCTTTAACAGAAAATCATGGCCGAATTTTGTCGCGTTACGCCCAAAAGGTATTTCTGCTTTTCGATGGGGATGACGCTGGTCGCACTGCAGCCCGTCGTAGCTTAGATGTGCTTTTACCTTTAAACTTAACCGTACGGGTTTTGTTGTTTCCCCAAGGTAGTGATCCCGACGATTTGATTAAAACCCATGGTGCAAAAAAGTTCCGCGAATATATAAGTTCTGAATCCGTAGATTTCATGGAGTTTTTGAGTGTTAGCAGCCCCCAAAACACCCCGGAAGAAAAAGCACAATTTTTACATGAAGTCCGCCAATGTGTGAATTTGATTGCAGATCCTCTTTTGCGTCAAGAGTACCTAAATTTAGCCACTCGCCGCTTTAATGTAGCGCGGCAAAACTTAACAATGCAGAATCCGGTCATGACACCAAGGAATTTTGCACCCCCTAAGCCCAATTTAGCACAACCCGCATTAAAGATTCCCAATTTAGAAGCACGTTTTTTAAAGCTTATGTTAGTATCTCCTCAACTTTGGTCTTATTTACATCCTTGGTTTATCCCCGAAATATTTTCAGTTAGTGCCGTGGCAGAAATTTTGGACTTGGGATTAGCTTTAGTAGAAGAAAAAGGGTGTTTTAAGCTTTTAACACTCACTGAAGAGCTAAATGACGAAGAAAAAGAGATTATTATTAAATTAAAAGATGAAAAATGGACAGAAAAAAGCGCCGCCCAAGAATTTTTGGCTAGTTTAATACAGATGTATGGAAGTTATATACAAAATTTGCGTAATAAGTCGCATAAATTTGCCATAAAAAATAACACTTCTGCTGAGGAATTTAATATCTTGAGACTAAAAACCGCTGGAATTTTAAAAAGGATGAATGAATTGAAACTGCATACCAGTAAAACAGAGAATATCGCTGAATTGTTTAAACAATGGAATGGCGTCTATCAAGACATTTACCCCTTGATTGAAGAAATGAAATCGAGTTTAACATAATTTTAAGGAGTTATATGCCTAACCGACATTCTATAAATTATGCAGATCCTACTACTATCTATTTAAATGTAGCCACCAAAGCCCCGCTGCTTACGCGGCAAGAAGAAGTTATCATAGCTAAAACCATAGACGAAATTCAGAAAAAAATCTGCAAACTCATTTTTGAATACCCCGCAACCATTGCTGCAGTAACGGATATTGAGGAAAAATGCTATAGTCCTAATTTTAAAGTAGAAGATTTTGTGCGACTTCCAGCAAAAGCATGGGAATCTAACGAGAACTACAAAGATTCCTTAAAATGTGTCCAAAAAACACTTACTTTGCTAAAAAAGGCGTATCATAAATGGGAAGCAGCCATAGACGATCTTTCTGTAGCCACCATGCGAGGTGATGAAAAACAAAAGATTGACAAACTTAAAGCTGCTGTTAATAACTTAGGAAAAGATGCCCAAAACACAACACTCAAACTCAGCTATACCCATCGTCAAACTGACAGATTAATAGAGATATATAAAATTAATGTGCAACAAAACCCCCAATCCATGAGGGTTTTAGAAAAACTTGGGCAACTTGAAAATATGCGCAATGGCGCTAAAGAAAAGATTATTCAAAGTAATCTGCGCTTAGTAATTAGCATAGCTAAAGGATATAACTCCACAGGCATGGAATTTATCGACTTAATCCAAGAAGGAAATTCAGGCTTGATAAAAGCGGTGGAAAGCTTTGATTACTCCAAGGGTTTTAAATTTTCTACCTACGCCACTTGGTGGATTCGCCAAGCTATTACTAGAGCCATTGGCAACAAAGGCAAAGTAATCAGGATTCCCGCCAATGTGCAAGAAATTGTGCGCAAATTGTACAAAGCACAGCGTACATATATGCAAAAACATGGCAATGACCCTAGCCCCGAAGATTTGGCGAAACTTATGAAAATATCGCTAGATAAGGTTGTTCTTGCCATAGAAGCCAGCCAAGAAACGATTTCTCTGGATAGTTATATAGACGACGAAGAAAACAGCACATTGGGTTCCACTATAGAAGACCCAAATTCCTTGGATCCCACGGAAAGAAATTACCAAGAAAATGTACGCAGCGAGCTCAACAAAATTTTAGGTTCTTTAGAGCCCAAAGAACAAGAAATTATAGCCATGCGCTTTGGACTTGATGATGGCGTGGTAAATACTCTTAAAGATACGGGAGAATATTTTAATATCTCCAGAGAAAGAGTGCGCCAAATTGAAAATAAAGCCATACAAAAATTAAAGCACCCTTCGCGCATATCACATTTACTTAAATTGGTTATTGATTAATGTCCTCCACTGAAGAATTATCGCACCGACATTTTATCCGTTTTTTATTAGCTCGCAATGAAGAACTTGACGGCGAAAGAATAGCTAAAGTTTTACCTTTTTTAGCTGAAGCCCATCGCAATCAGTTTCGCAAAAGTGGCGCTCCATATACCGAGCACCCCCTAGAAGTAGCGAAGATTTTAGCTTCGTTAAAGCTAGACACAGACACTATTATTGCTGGTTTACTACACGATGTTGTAGAAGATACTGAATACAGTTTAGAAGAATTAACGGAAATGTTTGGTGCCGAAGTGGCTTTTATGGTGGATGCTGTAACCAAAATAAGCACTATACAACAGTCCATGGTCGGAAATGTTAAAGAAGAGCAAAAAATAGCCACTTATCGCAAATTTATAGTCTCTATGGCCCAAGATCCACGGGTGATAATGATCAAATTAGCCGACAGACTACATAATTTGCGAACACTGCATTATATGCGCCCTGAAAAGCGCCGAGAAATTGCCAGAGAATCTTTGGATATATACGCTCCCCTTACCCACCGGTTTGGCTTGCATCGCATTAGATGGGAATTGGAAGATTTATCATTAAAATACATCGACCCCGAAGGCTACAAAAATATTATAGACAAACTGCAGCAATCTCGCAGCAATAGAGAGGCTTATATTTCTTCAGTTATTATGCCTCTAGAAATGAAAATGGCTTTAGAAAATTTGGAGTGTACCATTCAAGGGCGCCCTAAACATGTTTATAGTATTTATCGAAAAATCAAAGCCCGCAACTGCACTGTGGATGATTTATTTGACCTATTTGCCATAAGAATTTTAGTAGATACTATTCCAGACTGCTATTTAGCTCTAGGTTATGTGCACAACTTATGGACTCCTTTACAATCGCGTTTTAAAGATTATATAGCCACACCCAAACCTAATCTGTATCAGAGTTTACACACCACGGTTATTGGTCCCGAAGGTAAAATGGTGGAAGTACAAATTCGCACTCACGATATGGATGCCACTGCAGAGCACGGTTTTGCGGCTCACTGGGCATACAAGATAGATGAAAATAATGAAACTAATTTGAAATGGGTTAAGCAACTGGCTCAAGCTCAAAGTGAAATTACTGACTCTAAAGAGTTCTTAGAGTTTTTACGCTTAGACTTAGAACCCACTGAAATTGTAGTTTTTACTCCTAAGGGGAAAGCAATATCTTTACCCATGGGAGCCACAGTCCTAGACTTTGCCTTTGCTGTGCATTCAGAACTGGGACTTCAATGCGTGGGAGCTAAAATAGATGAACAAGTGGTAGGAATTAGCGAACCATTAAGTCACGGTCATACTGTACACATTATTCGTAATCCCGACCAAGAGCCTTCTCGTGATTGGTTAGATAGTGTTACTACCCATAAAGCCAAACTTGCCATAAGGCGCAGATTGCGTTCTTCTGAATTAAAGCAATCCCACAATATCGGTAAAGCAATTTATGAAAGAGAGTTGCGCAATGCTAAAATTGCTCAAGAAAGCTACCCCAAAGAAAAAGAAATTATAGAACGCTTTAAGGTCAAAAGCATGGATTCTTTTTATGAAGTCATAGGAACTGGTAACATTACTTCTGAAGATATTGCGGATTTTCTACTTGAAATCGACGAAGGTCAAATAATAAAACGCAAAGATCGCAGTATATTGAACTATATATTAGGCAAGGAAGAAGAAGAACAAGATATAAAGAAAATCGTGGTTAAAGCCGGAGCACCATCCATCACTTTTGCCCCCTGTTGTGGCCCCGTCCCTGGTGATAAAATCATTGGAGTCATGCAAAAGAACAAAGGTTTATTTATACATAAAGACAGCTGTAAAGTTGTGAAAAAAATCTCGCAAAACTTAAGAATTAGTGCCACCTGGGACGAAAAAACCACTGAAACCACACGCACTAGAATAGAATTACAAGCACAAAACCGCGATGGTTTGCTCGCAGAAATAACAGCTATGTTGCACACTAACCATATTTCTGTGGTAAATGCTTCTATAATCACCCTAAACAATCAGGTGCGCAACAAATTTACTGTGGAAGTCTATAGCTTGGCGCAATTAGAAAGAGTTATGCAAAAACTGCAAGATATTCCTAGCATAAAAAGAGTTAGGCGTTTATAAGCAGAATAATTGATATATTTTAACTATGACTTCTGAACCTACTACTCCTTTAGCGCTTCAAATTGCTAAAAACCGCGTTTTTAATTGTAAAATGCGGAGTAAATATTATGAAAAATCATTTTATAATTTTCGTAAGGTCCAAGCTTACTTAGACGAAAATCAAGAAAACTTTAAATTAGACCACCATGATTTTTTAGAAGTCTTCGAAGTTTTTGCTAAAGATTTGGCAAGCTGTTTAGAATACGCAAAAAGTGCAATATTTTTACACAAAAAAGCTAAACTGCCTAGTTTTAGCAGAGAAAAAAAATATGGTTTAATCACTGAAGAAATTATTCTAATGCATTTCTTACAAAAACTACATGATTTGACTCAATACATTATTGGCTTTGTAAAGGCTAATTTCTCTTTGGCTGAGCTTTCTAATGAAACCACCATAATCCAAAGCACCAGTCAAGCCCATAAAGGTTTTGCTAAGCAACTTTATAAAAGTTTACAAGAAATAAGTACCAGTGATCAACTAGAACTTATTAAACACATTGAAACCATTGGTAATAGATACACTGTAGCCAATAAATTGTTTTCTTTTTTACAAGATTTACAAAGATTCTAAAAAACATCCCGTATTCATTTTTTTTTATATATTTGGCACTCAAATTACATGAACCCCATAAGAAAATATGAAAAACATACAAAATCATAGAAACATTGGTATATCTGCCCATATTGACTCGGGCAAGACCACCCTAAGTGAAAGGATTCTCTTTTTCACTGATAGAATTCACACTGTTCACGAAGTTAAAGGTAAAGACGGTGTGGGTGCCACCATGGATCACATGGAATTGGAAAGAGAAAGAGGCATCACCATTCAATCTGCCGCCACTTATAGTACATGGAAAGACACAACTATCAATATCATTGATACTCCAGGTCACGTGGACTTTACCATCGAAGTAGAACGCTCTTTAAGAGTGTTAGATGGGGCTATTTTAGTGCTTTGCAGTGTAGCAGGTGTTCAATCTCAGTCAATTACTGTGGATAGGCAAATGCGTCGCTACAATGTCCCACGCATTGCTTTTGTAAATAAATGCGACCGCTCTGGAGCAGACCCGTTGCGCGTAGCCAATGATTTGGAAGAAAAACTAAATCATAAACCCGTGGTTTTGCAAGTTCCCATTGGCCTTGAAGATCAGCTTAAAGGCGTGGTAGATTTAGTGGAAATGCGCGCTTTCTATTTTGAAGGCGACAAAGGTACTGAACTACGCGAAGACGATATTCCCGCAGACTTGGTAGAATTAGCCGATGAATACCGCGAAAAACTTTTAGATGTTGCTTCCGAATATTCCGATGAAATTATGGAATTAATGTTAGAAGACCAAGAAGTTCCCCAAGATTTAATAAAAAAAGCTCTGCGTAAAGCCACCATTGATTTAGATATTACTCCCGTATTTATGGGCTCTGCTTATAAAAACATTGGAGTACAAAAATTATTAGATGGCGTAACAGACTTTTTACCCAATCCCACCGAAGTGGAAAATGTTGCCTTAGACATTGATAACGATGAAGCTGAAGTTGTGCTTAGCACCGATGACGATAAACCTTTGGTTTGCTATGCATTTAAGCTTACCGATGATCGCTACGGCCAACTAACTTATATACGCATTTATCAAGGCTCTATCAAAAAAGGCAGCCAGATTTATAATATGACCACTGGCAAACGCATTAATGTAGGTCGCTTGGTACGCATGCACTCCGATGAAATGGAAGAAATTAATGAAGCGGGTGCAGGTGATATTGTAGCACTATTTGGCATTGATTGTGCCACTGGAACCACATTTACTGATGGAACTTTACGGGTTAATATGACTTCTATGCATGTACCCGAGCCAGTAATCGAATTAGTCGTTGAAACTAAAAACCGCGACGATTTAGCTAACCTTTCCAAAGCATTAAACCGCTTTACCAAAGAAGACCCTACTTTCCAAGTGGAAGTGGATAGAGAATCTGGACAAACCATTGTGAAAGGTATGGGTGAATTGCACTTAGATGTTTACATCGAGCGCATGAAACGCGAATACAAAGTAGAAGTTAATGTGGGTGCGCCTCAAGTGGCATATCGCGAAACTATTACCCGCGAAGCTGAGTATGACTACACTCATAGAAGACAAACTGGTGGTTCAGGGCAGTTTGCTAAAGTACAAGGCTTTATGCGCCCCTTAAACTTGGAAGAAAATCCCGAGAAGAACTACGAATTTATCAGTTCCGTGGTAGGTGGTCGCATTCCTAAGGAATTTATCCCTTCCTGTGATAAAGGTTTCCAATCTTGTATGGAATCTGGTTCTTTAATTGGCTTCCCTGTTTTGGGTATTCAAATGGAAGTAACCGACGGTCAATATCACGATGTGGACTCTTCGGACATGGCTTTCCAAATTGCAGCTCGCATGGCTTACCGTCAAGCTTTTGAAAAAGCAGGTGCCCAAGTCTTAGAACCCATTATGAAAGTAGAAGTGGAAACTCCCACAGAATTTCAGGGTGCTGTGGTAGGTAACTTATCTCAACGCCGTGGAACTGTTCAAGGTACCACTGAACAATTGGGATACACCACTATTATATGTGAAGTTCCCTTGGCTGAAATGTTTGGTTACGCCACTGATTTGCGCTCCATGACCCAAGGTAAAGCTGAATTTACCATGGAGTTTGCTAAGTATCATCCAGTACCACGCAATATTCAAGACGAATTAGTTGAAAAATATGGTGATCGTGCTAGAGATCAACGCTAAGCGTAATTTTTAAGAAAAGATTTAAAAGACTGGCTATATGCCAGTCTTTTTTATTTTAAGTTATGCTACTACGCTAAAAAAGACGCTGGAGAAGCCTCGTAAAGCCCCAATCTTTTCTGAGTTATAAACACAAGAGCTTTTGCCAAGAGTTTGGGTATGTGCTTGCCTGAATTGTCATCTAGGAAAAAAAACCGGCTCCTAAGAGCCGGTCATCGTTTAATTTTCAAATATTTAATCTTCGTCTTCAGAAGTTTCAGTTTCTGCGGAATCTTCACTTTCCACATCTTCCGAGCCATCTTCATGGGAAGAATCTCCTACATTTTCTGCGGAGTTTTCTGCTTGGGAATCATTTTCCACAATTTCAGCATCTGTGACATTTTCACCTTGTTCTTCAGCTGGAGTCTCTTCTATGTCTTCCATGGGAGGCAAAGCTGCCATATCCATCACCACATCACTATCTCGTAGCGATATAGCACGCACACCTTGAGCAGAACGCCCAGTAATACGCACGCTTTCCACGGGAATACGAATAACTACGCCTTCGCGGCTAGTGATAATTAAATCATAATCATCTAGCACCGCAGCCACCGCTACCGCTTTTCCAGTTTTTTCAGTGATTTGCACATTGCGCACTCCTTTTCCACCGCGATTTGTTACGCGATATTCTGAAGGAACAGTGCGCTTGGCATAGCCATTTTCGGTTAAAGTTAGCACTAGGGTATCTTCTTTGAGCAAAATCATGCCTATAACATAATCTGCGTCATCTAAGCGAATACCCCGCACGCCGCGAGTTCCACGCCCCATGGCACGGAAAGCACTGGGTGGGAAGCTAATAGCTTGACCGTTGCGAGTGGCTATAAGAAGGTTGGTTTTATCTTGGGCTAAAAGTACACTTACCAGAGTATCATCTGAATCTAGGGTAATAGCATTAACCCCGGTGCGACGAGGCCGGCTAAAGTGTTCTAAGCTCATTTTATTTATTATACCATTTTTCGTGCACATAACAAGATAAAAACCTTCATCAAAATTACGAACTGGTACTATAGCTGTTACATTTTCATCTTCTGCCAATTCCACCAAGTTTACCACCGGCCGTCCCCTACCCGTGCGAGCACCTTCGGGGATACGATAAACTTTAGTCCAGTGAACTCTTCCTCTATCAGTAAATATGAGTAGGAAGCTATGGGTAGAAGCGGTAAATATGGAGACTATATTATCTTCATCTTTTAGATTTGCTCCTATCACCCCTCTGCCCCCGCGACCTTGGGATTTAAAGGTATCAATATGAACGCGTTTAATATAACCTTCTTTAGAAAGGCTAATTACTTGTTCTTCTTCGGGAATTAAATCTTCAATTTCAAAATCTTCGATGGCATCTTCAATAGCCGTGCGCCTTTCATCGCCAAAACGATTGTTCACTTCTTCTAATCGATCTATCACTATCTGCATGCGTCGATCACGGCTAGCTAAAATTTCTTTTAAATTAGCTATAACCACCAATAAATCGTTATATTCCTTTTCAATCTTTTCTATTTCTAAGCCAGTGAGTTGGCGTAAACGCATATCTACAATGGCTTGGGATTGTATTTCCGAAAGATCAAAGCGTTCCTGCAAGGTTTTTTTAGCTATGTCCGTATCGGGAGCATTGCGTATAATACGCACCACTTCATCAATGTTTTGTTGAGCTATGCGCAAACCTTCGAGAATATGCGCGCGGGCTTCAGCTTTTTTAAGCTCAAGCTGGGTGCGACGCAAAATAATTTCGTGGCGATGTTCCACATAATGCACTATAAGCTGTTTCAGCGTAAGTAATTTAGGCTCTCTATTTACCAAGGCTAAGTTGTTAACGCCAAAAGTTTCTTGGCATTGGGTATATTTGTAAAGGTTATTTTGCACCACTTCAGGCACAGCATCGCGCCTAAGTTCGATAACCACCCTCATTCCCTTACTATCAGACTCATCGCGTATGTCAGAAATACCTTCTAAACGCTTGTCACGCACTAAATCTGCCATTTTTTCTAGCAAATTAGTTTTGTTTACCATATAAGGGATTTCTGTAATCACCAAACGCTCGCGATCTTTACCAAAAGTTTCAGTATGAAAGCGAGCTCGTACCACCACCCTTCCCCTTCCAGTAAGGTAAGCGTCACGAATACCTGAGCGTCCGCAAATTATCCCACCTGTGGGAAAGTCTGGTCCAGAAACATAGGGTAAAAGTTCTTCATCACTAATTTCGGGATTCGCCACCACCGCTTTGATTGCATTGGTTATTTCTCTTAAGTTGTGCGGGGGCATATTAGTGGCCATCCCCACAGCAATTCCCGTGGTACCATTTACCAACAAATTCGGATAAACCGCAGGTAAAACCGTGGGTTCTTCCATGGATTCATCGTAGTTAGCTTGAAAATCTACGATTTCTTTATCTAAATCTTCTAAAAGCAATGCTCCCATGTGTGCCATACGCGCCTCGGTATAGCGCATAGCTGCTGCAGAGTCACCATCTATGGAACCAAAGTTTCCTTGTCCATCCACCAAGGGATAGCGTAGGGAAAAATCTTGAGCCATACGCACTAAGGTGTCGTAAACCGCAGCATCACCATGGGGATGATATTTACCTATGACATCTCCCACAATACGAGCAGACTTTTTATAGGACTTGCCAGGATAAACGGAAAGATCGTGCATTCCGTATAAAACCCGGCGATGCACCGGCTTTAGACCGTCGCGGACATCGGGTAAGGCACGCGAAATAATCACACTCATGGAATAACGCAAATAGCTGTCCTTCATATCCTTTTCAATTAAGGACGGAATAGGTGTTCCGGGAGTAAATTTATTTTCTGACATAAGTATTCCTAAATTTCTATGAGTTGGGAGATAATATTTTTTGTAAACGATTTATTTCAGAATGGGAGCTCTGATCTAATTGCAAAGGCGTTAAAGTTGGATGCCCTTGATAAAGCCACCAATCATCACTTTCTGTTTTGAAGCTAGAGCGATCTTTACGACCCACTAGCCAAAAATCTTCAATGCCCCGCGGATTGGTATGAGTTATATATTTGTCTTCAAACATAGTGGTATCCATGGGACAAATTTTCATTTCTTTGGGCTCAGCAGTGGCAGGGAAATTCACCGACCAACATATTTGTGGCGAAATCTCTTTATGCAATTGTTTTTGCACCACCTGAGAAACCCATTCTAAACATGGAGCATATAAATCATCTCGTAATTTCTGCATGGAAATCGCTATGGAAGGAATATCCCAAGTGGCACCTTCGCGTGCAGCGGCGATAGTTCCTGAGTATATCACAGAAATCCCACTATTTTCGCCATTATTTATTCCCGAAATAATCAAATCGGGCAAGCTATCCGCCATTAATTTGCAAACAGCAAACTTCACGCAATCCCCAGGGGTACCTTCGAGCCAATAGGCTTCGCAGGGGAAACCATCAACTTTTTGAAACTGTATGGGACGATAATAAGAAAAAGCATTGCTCACGCCGCTTTGCTCATTGCGGGGAGCCACTACTATCACTTGAGCTATTTTGCTGATTTCAGTAGCCAAACATAAAAGGGCATTACTGTTAATTCCATCGTCGTTGGTAAGCAGTATCTTCATTAATTTCCAATGCTAAATAACAAACTCTTATCTAATATAGCGATTAAGCTATTTACAGCTTAAATCTAGCAAATTAATAGAGAAATAACGGAAAACAATTTATAGGGTATTTGTGCTATTAGTTAAAATATTTATGCTAAATTTGCACTACGATGAGCATAAAACTCCCCAAAGGCACTAGAGATTTTTTTCCGCCCGAACAGCGTATTCAAAACCACATTTTTGATACTTGGCGCCAAGCTTGCATCAAATTTGGTTACGAAGAATATGAAGGGCCCATTTTTGAACATTTGGAACTTTACACCGACAAATCTGGCGACGAAATTGTTCAGCAATTGTATTATTTTAGGGACAAGGGCAAAAGAGAACTATCTTTGCGCCCCGAAATGACCCCTACCCTAGCTCGCATGGTAAACCTAAAGGGTGCCGCTTTGCGCAAACCTTTGCGTTGGTTTTCCATTCCTCGCTTATTTCGCTATGAAAGGGCTCAAAAAGGCCGTTTGCGAGAATTTTTCCAGCTAAACTTAGATATAATTGGATCTGATAGCATATACGCCGAAGCTGATTTGATAAGCGCAATAGTGTCCATGCTCAATGATTTTGGTCTTAAAGCAGACGATTTTGTTATAGGCATATCTAGCAGAGAGCTTTTGGCCACTTGGTTTGCAGAAATTGGCATCGCCGACCCCGACAAAGTATATCCCGTGTTAGATAGGCGTGCCAAAGTTAGCCCCGAAGTTTTTCGAGATAATCTAAACGAGTTAGAACTAAATGCCGAGCAAGTGCAATTATTAGACGATTTTATGCTTTGCACAAGCTTAACAGAAATTGAAAAACTCACCCAAAAAGAAGCTTCACAAAAAGCTTTAGCCGACTTAAAACAGCTTTTTGCAGTTCTCGAAAAAGCGGGAATCGCAGAGTCTATCCAACTAGATTTAAGCATAGTGCGAGGATTGGCTTATTATACCGGAATAGTTTTTGAAGTGTTTGACTGCAAAAGATCTATGCGAGCTGTAGCTGGTGGTGGTCGCTATGACTCCCTGACCCAACGCCTTGGTGGAAGTAAAGTTCCCTGCGTAGGTTTTGGTATGGGCGATGTGGTTTTAGCAGATTTATTGGAAGAAAGAGGGCTTTTACCTTCTCCCCAAGCGGAAATTGATGTGTGGTTGGTAAGTTTTGGTAACGATATGGAAAAAATCTTTAGTATTGCTGCAAAAGTGCGAAAAATGGGGCTATCATGCTCCCATATATTATCGCCTACCCGAGTGGGCAAGCAGCTAGAAAGTGCCAACATCGCCGGAGCCAGGGCAGTGATTTTTGTAGATGGAGATCGCGCTCCCGAAGGAGCTTTTGAATATAAAATTATGGAAACAGGCAAACAAAGTGCCGATAGTTTAGCAAATATTGTCAAGGAAATAAAATGACTAGTAAAGAAAATACTTATAGCACTGGTACTCCAGGATCTTATAAAAATTTACAAGAAGATATTACTTCTTTAAAAACTCCCAGTATAGAAACTTGGGACTTTGAATATCCTGGTACCCAAACTGATTTAGAAATAAATATCCCAGAATTTACTTGTATATGCCCTAAAACCGGACTTCCTGACTTTGCGGAAATCATCATAGAATATCGTCCTAAAAAACAGTGTATTGAGCTAAAAAGTTTGAAAGAATACATTACTTTTTTTCGCGATGTGGGCATTTTCCACGAACATGTTGTAAACCTAATTTTAAAAGATGTCGCCCAAGCCTGTGACCCAGAATATATGATAGTTACAGGAGTTTTTAACACCCGTGGTGGCATTCAAACCACCGTACAAGCCAAAATCTGAGGAGAAAATGAAAGCAATTTACAATTTTAGCGCCGGACCAAGTGTACTCCCCCAAGAAGCTCTTCGCGCTGCTGCAGAAGCCGCCACGAATTTTAATCAAACCGGAATGAGTTTAATGACCATGTCCCACCGCTCTAAGCCTGTGATGGATATGTTTGCAGAAACTGAGGAGCTAATTCGCGAATTACTAGCTGTGCCCAGCAACTTTAAGGTCTTGTTTTTGGGTGGTGGCGCTTCCATGCAGTTTTGCATGGCTCCTATGAATTTACTACCACAAAATGCAGTGGCCGATTACACTGATACTGGTGCATGGGGATCAAAAGCTTTGCAAGAAGCCAAGATGTTTGGTCAAGTCAATGTAGCTTGTTCTTCAAAAACAGATAATTACTCCTATATTCCCAAAGATTTACAACAATCCAAAGATTCCGTTTATTTACATCTCACTAGCAATAACACTATTTTTGGAACTCAATGGAAAGAACTCCCTACCCCTATTAATCCTGAAGCTTATCAAGTTATAGATGCAAGTTCTGATATTTTCAGCTATGAACTAGACTGGTCGCGCATAGGTATGGTGTATGCTGGGGCGCAAAAAAACGCAGGTCCTGCGGGAGTGACTTTGGTGATTATTCGCGAAGATATTGTAGGTAAGAGCGGTAGAGAAATCCCCACTATTTTAGATTATGCCACGCATATCAAAGGTGCTTCGATGTATAACACGCCACCAGTGTTTAGCGTTTATGTTATGAACGAAACCCTGAAATGGCTAAAATCTTTGGGTGGCATTAAAGCCATGCAAGCAATCAACGAACGCAAAGCGGCTAAATTATACGCTGAAATTGATGCTAATCCGCTTTTTAAAGGAACTGCTGCAAAAGAAGATCGCAGTTTAATGAATGTACCCTTTATTTTAAACCCTGAAAAAGTAAGTGCTGAGCAAAAAGAAAGCGCTGAAAAGAGCTTTTTAGCCTTTTGTAAAGATCGCGGCTTGGAAACTTTGGCTGGGCATCGTGTGGTGGGCGGATTCCGCGCCTCTATCTACAACGCCATGCCCGAAGCAGGTATAGATGCCTTAGTTCAAGCCATGAAGGATTTTAAAATATAATTTTATTGTATAAATTCACCCTGAGCGGATTATTCCGCTCTTTTTATGTATAATATCCTTATGAATTTCTTGCCTATTATATTACTAGTTCTTAGCTCTTTTTGGGGGCTTTCCCAAGCACAGTTGTCTTCTCAACAATTTTTGTTGCCCACTTCCGAAGGCACTGAAGCAAAATCTACCATAGCCTTAACCCCTATTTATACCGATTCTGAAATCGATTCTAATTATATAATAGGACCTGGAGACTTTTTTGAGATACTTGCAGGAGAAAAGACCGTTACGGTGCAGGTTTCCATAGAAGGAGCTGTAAGCCTAGAGCGAGTAGGCATCATTTATGTAAACAAAATGACTTTGGCAGCTGCTAAAAGAGCAATTATTGAAAAGCTTTCAATCCGCTATAACCCCGAGCATGTATTTGTGCAACTGCTGCAAACTAAAGCGCTTACCGTGAGCAGCACAGGCTCCATAAACTCCCCTGGTTTACATCATTTACCCGCCCATTCGCGTTTAAGTTCTTTAATACGCATTTCAGGGGGACTAACTGGCAACGCAGACGAACACAACCTCAAACTCATTCGCCAAGGGGACACTATAAATCTTAACTATTACGCTGTAGAATACTTAGGAGATGTAGAGCAAAACATACGCTTAGAGCAAGGCGATGTGCTATTTGTACCATTTATTGATTACGAAAACAACATAATTAAGATAACTATGAACAGCCATAAGTGGAATATTCCCTGGCACGAAGGTATGACTGTACTTGAAGCCCTTAAACAAAGTGGCGCCATACGCAGTGCTCATAATATTGATATGGTAACTATTATTTCTAAAAACTCA